>NZ_JCACKF010000008.1:0-48572 GCF_059505245.1 Stenotrophomonas sp. | reverse complement strand
TCTCTTGGTTTGTCCTCCAGCCTGTTCTTCGACCCCCGGGGCACCTCCACCTCCCACACCGCTTTTTGCCCGCCCCCCCGCCCGCCACTACCGCGAGCGGGGTCGGCGAGGCATCAGCGCTGCGACGGCCCCCAATATCCCAGGTCCTTGCGGATCTGCAGGTCGCGCACCCAGCTGCCGAAGGGCTTGCGCCGCAGCACGCCCATTTCACCGGACAGGAAATCCTCGGTGGCGGCGATCACCCGCTCGCTGGACAGGCCATCGCGGTACGGATGGATGGCGTCGGCGTAGCGCACGATCTCCGCCTGCAGCGCGGCGTCGGGATGCAGCGCGCGCTGCAGCATCGCCGGCAGCTGCGCCGGGTCGCCGAAGTCGATCATGTGCGGCTTGGGCACGCGGTTGCGGAAGGTCACCACCGGCTTGTGCTGGACGATGAACTCCGAAACGATCGACGAGGTGTCCGACACCAGCACATCGGCGGCGCGCTGCGCGGCCATCACCTGCTCCGGCTCGATGAAGCGGGCATGGGCACCGGCCAGCGCGCGGTAGCGCTCGAACAGTTCCGGTGGGCACTTCGGGTGCAGGGTCAGCAGCCAGTAGCGCTCACCGCCAGCGATATCGGCGGCGATCTGCGCATGCAGGTGGGGCGCTGCGCTCAGGCGCTCGGTGAAGGTCGAACCGAACAGGATCACCGGGCGCCCGCCCGCCGCTGCGCGCAGCGCGGCGCTCTCGCCACCGTCGTCGCGGAACAGCGGGTCGAGCTTCGGCCAGCCGGTCTCGGCTACGGCGAAATGGCCCTGCAGGGCGGCGATCTCACGGAACGGCGCGGTGGTGGCCGGCCCCTGCGTGCAGTACAGGTCGAACATGCCGCGCACCCGGAAGTGGCCGCGCGCACTGTCGCGCTTCTCTACGTTGAAGCCATGGAACAGCTGTACCTTGGCGCCGGACAGGAAGGTCGGCACCCAGTTGGCGGCGCTGAACACGGCACGCGGCCGCATCGCCAGGGCCTGTTTCAGTCCGATGTTGGGCACGCCCGGCAGGCTGCTGGCGGCCGCGCCATCCTCGAACCAGGCCGCCACCTCCTGCCCGGAGGCGTGCAAGGCCTGCGCCAACGGGGCGAGAATAGGCAGCGCATAGCGCTCCGTCGCAAACAACAGGTACCCGGCCATCATGTCCTCCACGACCGCTCCCATCGAACGGCCTCGCATCTCGGCCTGCATTATCGCGTTCAACGAGGCCGGCCGCATCGGCGACTGCCTGGCCTCGCTGGCCTTCTGCGACGAGATCATCGTCGTGGACTCGTACTCCAGCGATGCCACCCTGGCCATCGCCGAGGCCGCAGGCGCCCGCGTGCTGCAGCGTCCGTTCGATGGCTTCCGCAGCCAGAAGGCCTACTGCGTCGAGCAGGCAAGCCACGACTGGGTGCTGTGCCTGGACGCCGATGAGCGGATCAGCCCGGAACTGCGCGCAGCCAGCGAACAGGCCCGCGACGGTGGCTTCGCCGGCCATGCCGGCTATCGCTTCGCGCGCCTGTCGGAGTACTTCGGCAGGTTCCTGCGCCATGGCAATGCCTACCCGGACCGGGTGATGCGCCTGTTCGACCGCCGCCGCGGCGGCTGGCGCGGCAAGCGCGAGATCCACGAGGCGGCCAGCGTCGACGGCAGCGTCGGCACCCTGCGCGGCGACCTGGTCCATTACCCGTACCGCTCCCTGCAGCAGCAGCTGGCCAAGACCGAGAAGTACGCGCGGATGATGGCCGAGCACGAGTTCGCACGCGGCAAGCGGGCCACGCTGGGCAAGCTGGTACTGGCGCCGGCCTGGCGGTTCTGGCGCGGCTTCGTGTTCCGTGGCGGCTTCCGCGACGGCTGGCACGGCCTGGTCTACGCCTACGTGCGCGCCAACTACGTGCGGCAGAAGACCATCATGCTGTGGATGCTGGGCAACGGCCAGCCCGTGGCCGACCCGCCGAACCCCTGATCGCCGGGGCCCGCCCGGCGCGCCGACGCATCACGAGCCGCCGGTGATCGCCCGGTGGCGCGCGCCTTCGACGATCGACAGGCCGGTCAGCAGCCCGACCAGGGTCACGTAGAAACTGGCCGTCATCTGGTGCGCGAACATCGACTGGGTCAGCCCGCACAACGCGTAGGTGATCACCAGCATGACGCCGGCAGCGGCCGGCCCGCGGAAGGTCGCCCGTCCGCTGCGGCGATGCAGGCGCACGAACAACCACAGCGGGATGCCATACACCGCCAGCAACAGCAGCAGGCCCGGTACACCCTGGGTCGCCGCCCATTCGGCCACGTCGTTGTGGGCATGCCCCAGGTGGCAGCGCGACTCTTCCGGGTTCTCCCGGCAGACCGGCACGCGCTGCATCGCGCTGTCGAAATGACCGATGCCAACACCCACCAGCGGATGATCGAGGAAGGTCTGCCAGGCTACCTGCAGGCGCTCGACGCGGGCACCGGCGGAAGAATCACTGTCGCCCAGCTCCATCCGCTGCACGTCGCTGTGCAGCTCGCTCAGGCGGACCTGGTGGCGCAGCTCCGGCACCGACAGCAGCAGCGTCGCACCGATCGCCAGCATCCCGGCCAGCACCGACAGGCGCGCCGCACCGGTACGCCAGCGCAGGCTCAGCGCCAGCACCACCAGCAGCGCCAGCAAGGCGGCGAACACACCGCGGCTGCCGGTCAGCACGATGGTGCCGCAACCGGCGGCCATGCCGAGGATCACCAGCGACCAGCGCCGCGACGGCCGGCAGAACACCAGCAGCACCATCAACACCATCACGATGTCGGCCAGCACGATGGCGTTGGTGAACAGCTCCGCGCGCGGGGCGCCGCCCAGCACCTGCCACAGCGACATCACGAAGGTGGCGAGCAGGCCGGTCAACGAGCCGTACCAGAGCCACCGCAGGCTGGGACGCAGCGCGCAGATCCACAGCGCGATCCATGGGATCACCACGAATCGCGAACGGTTGTCGACGTCACGCAGGCCCTGTTCGAACAGCACCACCGACAGTACGCCGAGCGCCAGCACCGCCAGCATCAGCCAGACCAGCACTTTCACCGGCTGGCCGGCCATGCCCCGCGCGCGCCACAGCAGCTCCGGCGCCAGCAGGGTGCTGAGCAGCAGCAGAAGGCCATACGGCAACAGGTTGATCGGCACGGTCAGCACCAGTGCCGGCAGGCAGAACAGCCCCAGCTGGGCCAGCCCGTGTGCAACCCCGTGACGCCCACCGACGGGAACGCCCAGCGGGTCGCCGGCCATGAGGTTCAGGTTGTCCGGTGAAGCTGGCACGTCGGGAAGTATCGCTGCAATCTGCTGGAAGAATGGGACGGGCCAACGCGGCCCGTCCCAGCCTGCTGTTTTACTGCCTTTGGACCCGCTTGGGCAGACTGGACAAGCGGAAATCGTGCTGGCTAGTCATGTTCCTGCAAACGCCGTTCACGTTCCCGCTCCTCGGCAGTGACCACGCACGGCACCGTCACCGCCGCCGCCGGCACCAGCCACCAGCGCCGCCGGTTGGCCACGCCGGCCAGTTCGGAGCGGTTGCGGTCGACGCACGACAGCATCGCGTACTCGTGGACCAGCAGCCAACGGCGTCCGGGCGCCAGCCGCTGCCAGCGCGTGGCCGCCACCAGCTGCTCGTCCCAGTCAGTCTCGAAACCGAAGGTCGCTGCGGGACGGTCGGCCAGCAGCAGGTGCTGTTCCTTCCAGGCCACCAGCCCCAGCTCGGCATCGGGGCCCAGGCGGGTACCGACCGCGCGCATCAGGCCACGGGCCGAACTGGAATCGTTCAGCAGCGGGTAGCCGACCAGGCTGTACAGCACCCAGACCGCCGCCAGGGTCGACACCAGCGCAAGGTGCCGGCGACGGCCACAGGCCAGCAGGCTCAATCCGCCCCACAGGCCCATCGCCAGGATCGTCCACGCCAGCGCGTCGACGGCCCCGGGGGCGAGCCCGCGGCTATGGGTCAGGCGCAGCTCGAAGGCCGGGTCACCCAGCACCGCCATCACGCCAGCCACGGCCAGGCCCAATGACAGCAGGCCGGTGAACAGCCCCACCACGGCCTGCACATCGCGTCGCTTCAGCAACCCCGGCAACAGCGGTGCCAGCACCAGGCAGAACATCGGCAGCGCCGGCAGGATGTAGACGTCGCGCTTGCCGGCGGGAATCGAGAAGAACAGCACCACCATCAGCCACCAGGCCAGCGGCAGCAGATAGCGCGCGTCGCGGCGTTGCAGCCGGCGGCGCCAGGCCGGAATCGCCCAGGGCAGGGCCAGGAATGCCGGGATCCACATCAGCGGCATCGTCGCCAGGAAGTACCAGGCGGGCTGGTGGTGATCCCAGGAATGGGTGTAGCGCCGCGCCGTCTGCTGGAACAGGATATCGTCCATGTAGGCGCGATATTCGTCCGAGCCGGTGGCAAAGCCGGCCAGCAGCATCGGCGCCAGCCACAACGACACCGCCAGCAGGAAGGCCAGCGGCGCCAGCCAGAAGCGCGCGTCGCGCGCGTGCAGGCCCACCCGTGGCCACCGCAGCGCCGTGGCGATTGCCGCGGGCACGATCATCAGCAGCGCCAGCATGCCCACGCCCTTGGTGATCACGCCGATGCCGGCGAAGAACCAGCCCAGCCACCACCAGCGCCAGGCAGGCCCCAGCAGCAGGTGGCGCAGCAGGCCGTAGTTGGCCAGGGTGATGAACAGCAGCAGCAGGGGATCGATCTGCGCCTTCTTCGCCTGGAAGGTGAACTGCAGCGCGAACAGCAGCGCCCAGCCGGCATACAGCCCCACCCGCCGCGTCCACAGCCGCCGGCCCAGGTCGACCACGCACCACAGCGTGCCCAGTGCCGCCAGCAGCGACGGCAGCAGGAAGGCCACGCGCCACTGCCCGACCAGGCTGTACAGCGTGGCCTGCCACCACATCAGCATCGGCGGCTTGTCCGAGTACAGCTCGGTCCCGCGGTGCGGGAACAGCCAGTGGCCGCTGTCGAACATCTGCTTGGCCACCAGCGCGAAGCGCGGCTCGTCCGACGGCCACGGATCACGAAGGCCCAGCCCGGCCCCCAGCACCAGCAGGGCCATCACCACGAACAACCACGTCTCGCGCGACGCGCGGGATTTCAGCATGGGACTCGCAACGTCAGCGGGGGTCAGGCCGTTTTTAGCAGACGCGCGTAAAAGAAACCGTCAGCATCGCTGTCACCCGGCAGTCGCTGGCGCGCGATCCCCTCGCAGTCCAGGCCGAATCTGTCATCCAGCGGCTGTGCCACCGCGTCCGGATGCCACTTCAGGAAGGCCCGCACCTGATCGATGTTCTCGGCGCGCAGGATCGAACAGGTGGCGTACAGCAGCACGCCGCCCGGGCGCAGCATCGACCAGCAGGCCTCCAGCAGGCGGGCCTGCACGCCGACCAGCGCATCGATATCCTCGGCGCGGCGGTGGAACATCACGTCCGGCTGGCGGCGGATCACGCCGGTGGCCGAACACGGCGCATCCAGCAGGATGGCGTCGAACGGGGTGCCATCCCACCACGCACCGGGGTCGCTGGCATCGGCCACCCGGGTCTGCGCGCCCTCACCTACACCGGTGCGGGTGTAGGTATCGCGGGCACGCGCCAGGCGACGCGCATCGATATCCAGCGCCAGCAGGCGCAGGCTCGGGTCACGCTCCAGCAGGTGCGCCGACTTGCCACCCGGTGCCGCGCAGGCGTCCAGAACGCGGGCGCCGGACGCCGGTGCCAGCGCGTCCGCCGCACATTGCGCCGACAGGTCCTGCACCGACAGCGCACCGTCGGCGAACCCCGGCAACTGGTTCACCGCGATGGGCGCCACCAGGCGCAGCGCGTCGGCGCTGAGCGGGCTGGCTTCGGCAGCAATGCCGGCCTCGGCCAGCGTGGCCAGCGCCTTGTCACGCCCCCCCTGCTGGCGGTTGGCACGCAGCCACAGCGGCGCCGGCTGCAGGCTGGCAGCAAAGATCGCCTGGGCCTGGGACGGCCAGTCGCGCTCGACGGCGTCGGCCAGCCACGCCGGAAAGGCGTCACGCGCAGGCTGCTCCGGGAACCCCTCGCGCTGCGCGCGGCGCAGGATCGCGTTGACCAGCCCGGCCTGGCGCTCACGGCCCAGCGCGCGGGCGGCGTCGACCGTGGCCGACAGGGCCGCATGCGCCGGCAGTTCCAGCACGTCCAGCTGCGCGAAGCCCACCATCAGCAGCGTGCGCAGATCGGCATCACGCGCCGACAGCGGCTTCTGCATCCACGACTGCAAGGCAGCGTCGTAGGTACTGCGGCGGCGCAGGACTGCAAAGCACAGCGCTTCCAGCAAGGCCCGATCACGACTGTCGGCCAGCTTGGGCAGTGCCCAGGCCAGTTCCGCCTTCAGCGAGCGGCCACGGGTGAACACCTGCGCCAGTACGCGTGCGGCCAGCATGCGGGTGGCCGCGCCCGGCGCCGCCTTGGCGACGGAGAAATCATTCTGCTTCGACACCGCTTATGCCCCCACGTGCAGGTCGCGGCGGGCATTGAGGTAGTCGGCGGCGGTGATCGCCTTGCCGCCTTCGCGCTGCAGCGTGCGCAGGCGCAGCGCGCCCTGGCCGCAGGCGATGTCGATACCATCGCGGCTGGCCGCCAGCACCGCCCCCGGCGCCTGGCCGTGGGCCAGGTCAAGAGCGACCGCGCCGTGGATGCGCACGCGCTCGCCGGCCAGCGTGGCCTCGGCGATCGGCCACGGATTGAAGGCGCGCACGGTGCGCGCCAGTGCATCGGCGTCCTGCGCCCAGTCCAGGCGGGCTTCGGCCTTGTCCAGCTTGTGCGCGTAGGTCACGCCCTGCTCGGGCTGCGGCCGCGCGATCGGCTTGATGCCGGCACGCAGCAGGCCCAGGCCGTCGGACAGCACCTGTGCGCCCAGTTCGGCCAGCTTGTCATGCAGCTGGCCGCCGGTATCGGTGGCCGCGATCGGCAGCTCCTGGTGCAGCAGCACCGGGCCGGTATCCAGGCCGGCTTCCATCTGCATCAGGCACACGCCGGTCTTTGCGTCACCGGCCTGGATCGCGCGCTGGATCGGCGCGGCACCGCGCCAGCGTGGCAGCAGCGAGGCATGCACGTTCCAGCAGCCGTGGGCCGGGATCGCCAGTACCGCCCTGGGCAGGATCAGGCCGTAGGCGACCACCACCATCAGGTCCGGCTGCAGGTCGCGCAGCTGCCGCTGGGCAGCTTCATCCTTCAGCGATTCGGGCTGGTAGACCGGAATGCCACGGGCCACGGCTTCGAGCTTGACCGGCGACGGTGCCAGGCCACGGCCGCGCCCGGCCGGGCGATCAGGCTGGGTATAGACGGCCACGACCTCGTGGTGGCGCGCCGCGGCGCGCAGCGACGACACCGCGAATTCCGGCGTACCGGCAAAGACAATCCTCATGGCTACCCCACTTGCAGGATGGATTCGTGCAGGAAAGAAAACGGCGCCGTCGGCCGGCGCCGTACAGCCCGCGCGCGTCGCGCAGGCACGGGCCACCCGGAGGGCGGCCCGGATTGGCGATCACGCCACGTGCTTGCGCTGCTTGGCCAGCTTCTTGCGGACCATCTCGCGCTTGAGCGGCGACAGATAGTCGATGAACAGCTTGCCGTCCAGGTGGTCCATCTCGTGCTGGATGCAGGTGGCCAGCACTTCACCGGCCTCCAGCTGCTGCTCCTGGCCGTTGCGGTCCAGGTACTTCACGGTGATGGTGTCAGCGCGGGTCACGTCGGCGAAGATGCCCGGGACCGACAGGCAGCCCTCCTGGTACACCCGGCCCCCGTCCTTGGCGACGATTTCCGGGTTGATGAACACATGCGGTTCATTCTTCTCTTCGCTGACATCGATGACCATGAAGCGCTTGTGCACGTCCACCTGGGTGGCGGCCAGGCCGATGCCCGGGGCGTCGTACATGGTCAGGAACATGTTGTCGATCAGTTCCTGGAAGGCCGGCGTGGTGACTTCGGCGGCGTCGATCAACGCAGCCTTGGTACGCAGGCGCGGATCGGGGAACTCGAGAATGGGGAGAAGGGCCATGGCTGTTTCCGGATAGGGGGCCGGCACGCCGGCATACGTCGCAGATTCTAGCTCCAACGCTTGCCTTGCGCCCCGGTTTCTGGACTATAGTGCGTGGACCTGTTGGGGAATCAGGGCTTCACACCTATGTTGCTTCGTTTTCGTACGGTCGTCGCCGCGGCGATGCTGACCGTGGCTGCCTATGCTACCGCCGTGGAAGTGAATGGCGGGCACCCGGACACCTATGTGGTCCGAAAAGGGGATACGTTGTGGGATATCGCCGCACGTTTCCTGCAGAAGCCTTGGCTGTGGCCGGAGATCTGGCAAGCCAATCCGCAGATCGCCAACCCGCACCTGATCTATCCAGGTGACGTGCTGAGCCTGGCCTACCTGGACCGGGTGACCGTGTCCCAGGCCGGTCCGCGCCAGGAGGCCCCGATCGACGCCATTCCGCTGGCCCAGGTCGAGCCGTTCCTGAAGCAGCTGAGCGTTGTCGACAGCGTCAAGCAGCTGCCCTACGTCGTCGGCCTGGAGGACAGCCGCCTGCGCGTGTCCGGTGGCGACACCGTCTACGTGCGCCTGGCGGATGCCCAGGTGGGCCAGCGCTGGGCCGTGGTACGCCCGACCGTGCGTTACGCCCAGCCCAAGCCGACCGAGGACCTGACCGCCAACGGCGACGTCACCCCGGGCAGCGGCAACCTGTGGAAGGCCTACAACGCACCCAACGCACGTCGTGGCGTGCTCGGCTACGAACTGGCCCAGGTCGCCACCGGCACCATCACCCAGATCGCCGGCGGCAAGGTCGAGGCCTCCACGCTGGTGCTGGACAAGAACGTCGGCGGCCGCGAAGTGCGCGCCGGCGACCGCCTGGTGCCGGTCGAAGCCCGGCCGTACGACCTGCAGTTCGTGCCCCACGTACCCGCTGCGGGTGTCGAGGGCGTGGACGTGCGCGTGCTGGCGGTCACCGACATGTTCACCGCCGGTGGCCCACGCGACGTGATCGCGATTTCGGCCGGCCGTGCCCAAGGCGTGGACAACGGCACCGTGTTCTCGCTGTGGCGCCCGGGCCGCCATGTAGCGCACCGCATGAAGTACCCGACCTCCTCGCGCATGGACGACTCGCTCAGCACCGGCGCAGGCCGGGTCTCGCTGCCGGATGAATATGCCGCGCATGCGATGGTGTTCCGCACCTTCGACAACGTCAGCTACGCGCTGGTGATGCAGGGCGTGAAGCCGGTGCAGGTGGGTTACAACGCGCTGCACCCGGACGCGAAGTAACGGTTGCCGGACTGCCCCGGCCACCACTGGAGTGCCGGCCGCGGGCCGGCAGGCACCTCCGGCAAAACCTGACAGCCACATGCGAAGGCGCCCTAGGGCGCCTTTGTTGTGTGCGGCCGATAGTGGGGGATGACCACACATGCATACGAGGCGCTGCTGCGCCTGTTGATGGCGGGAGGCGCACTGGCGCCCCGACGGGCCCTGCTGCAGGCCGCGGGCGATGCGGAAACCGCCATCGCGCAAGGCACTGCGACCTGGCGTGCGCACGGTTGCACGCCGGAGCAGTGCGCCGCCCTGGAACGCGTTGATACCCGGGCCTGGACAGCCGCCCGGCGCTGGCTGGAACAGGACAACCATCACCTGCTGTCGTGTACCGATCCGGCCTTTCCGCCATCACTGCTGGAGGTACCCAACCCGCCGCTGGCGCTGTTCGTGGCCGGTGATCCCTGCCTGGCCTGGCGCCCTTCGGTGGCGCTGGTCGGCAGCCGCTCGCCCACCCCGGGCGGGCGTGCACTGGCCGCGCGTTTTGCCGGCTGCTTCGTCGAGGCCGGCCTGGCGGTGACCAGCGGCCTGGCCGCAGGCATCGATGCGGCCGCGCACCAGGCTGCGCTGGAGGCCGGCGGCTGCACCATGGCAGTGATCGGCACCGGCCCTGACCGGGCCTATCCGGACAGCCACGCCCGGCTGCAGGCGCGGATCGCCGCCGAAGGCGTGGTGCTCAGCGAGTACCTGCCGGGCACGGCTGCCCGCCCCAGCCACTTCCCTGCGCGCAACCGGCTGGTGGCCGGACTGGCGCTGGCCACCGTGGTGGTCGAGGCCGCACAGCGCTCGGGCGCGCTGATCACCGCGCGCCTGGCCGCCGAGGCGGGCCGCGAGGTCTGTGCCCTGCCCGGGTCGGTGCTCAACCCGCGCGCGGCCGGCTGCCATCGCCTGATCCGCGAGGGCGCGGCGCTGGTCGAGCGCCCCGAGGAGGTCCTGGAACTGCTCGCCCCCGCCCTTCGCCAGCAGCTGCCGGGCTTGCAATCGCGGTTGGCCACCCCCACTGAACAGGCACCGCCGGCGCTCCTGCCGGCGCGCTGGGCCGGCGACCCTGACTACCAGTGCTTGTGGCGGGCGCTGGACCACAACCCAAGCGGTATGGATTCACTGATCACGCGTTGTGGATTGACGGCGTCACAGGTGTCCTCCATGCTGCTGGCCATGGAACTGGCGGGAATCGTGGTGTGCGTACACGGCCGCTACTGTCGAACTCCCTAGTTTCTTCACCTCCACAGCGTCGCGCGACGCAGGCCGAGGGGCAATGAAAGAGAGCATCCTGGATGTACTGCTGTACCTGTTTGAACACTATTTCAGCGAAGATGCGGACCTGATCCGTGACCGCGATTCGCTCCAGAACGGCCTGATCCAGGCCGGTTTCAGCCCCACCGAGATCAACAAGGCGTTCGACTGGCTCGATGCCCTGGCCGCGCAGCGGCCGAGCGTGGCCCAGGCGCGGGTCGATGGCCCCGTGCGCATCTACCACGGCCCCGAGCTGGACAAGCTGGACGTGGAATGCCGCGGCTTCCTGCTGTACCTGGAACAGCACGGCATCCTCGACGCCGACCAGCGCGAGCTGGTGCTGGACCGGGCGATGGCCCTGGACCAGGACGAACTGGACCTGGACGACCTGAAGTGGGTCGTGCTGATGGTGCTGTTCAACCAGCCCGGCTCCGAAGCGGCCTACGCCTGGATGGAGACGCAGATGTTCATGGACGAGCCAGAACCCCTGCACTGACCGTACACTTGGGGGCATAGCGCATTCAGGAGCGTCCCCGTGAGCGAGTGGTTCCACGCAGAAGGCAACCGGCAGCAAGGCCCGCTGCCGGCGGAACAGTTGGTCGAGTTGTTCCGCAACAACCAGATCTCCCTGGACACCCTGGTCTGGCGCGACGGCCTGCCGCAATGGCAGCCGTTGCGCAGCGTGGTCGATGAGCTGGGCCTGATCGTGCCGGCGCTGGACGTCGCCGCGCCGGCCGTGGAACCCGAGCCGGAGCCCGAACCGGAACCGGTTGCGCCGCCGCCGCAACCACCGGTGCTGCCACCGTCCACGCCCTATGCCACGCAGACCCCGGCCGGGGTGCTGCCGCCGCCGAAAAAGAAGCTCTCCGGCTGCGCCCTGACCGCGATCATCGGCGGCGGCCTGCTGCTGGTGCTGGTGCCGGTCATGGCCATCCTCGCGGCGATCGCCCTGCCTGCCTACAACGACTACACCGTGCGTGCCAAGGTTGCCACCGCGGTCAATGCCCTGCAGCCGCTGAAACAGCAGGTGCAGCACTTCGCCGACGACGAAGGCCGCTGCCCCGGTGCCAACGATGCCGGCTTCCCGGCGCCGGGTGATTTCACCCAGGCCGGCCTGTCGGCGGTGAACATCGGCCGCTTCAACAACGGCCACTGCGGCATCGAAGCAACGCTGGCCGTGCCCGGCAAGAGCCTCGATGGCGACCTGCTGTGGCTGGAATATGATCGCGACAGCGGCCGCTGGGAATGCAGCGGTGAAAGCGACGACAAGTACCTGCCGCCGTCGTGCCGCGGCTGAGCCACGCGCACGGCAGCACCTCCAAGGACGATCCAACAGGGAACATGCAATGACCGAGTGGTACTACGCCGAAGGACAGCAACGCCAGGGCCCGCTGCCGGTCCAGGAAATCCGCCAGCGCTTCCAGCGGGGCGAACTGAACCTGGACACCCTGGTCTGGCGCGAAGGCATGGCCCAGTGGGCTGCACTGCGCCAGGTGGTCGATGAGCTCGGCCTGCAGACGCTGGCCGATGCCAGCACGGCCACCGCCAGCGGCGGCTTCGACCTGCGCGGCGACTACGCCGCCATCGACAACGGCACTGCACCGCTGCCTGGCACGGGTGCGCTCAGCAGCTCGCCCTACAGCGCCCCGGCCGCTTCCGGTGCCGGTGGCCCGCAGCCGGTGATCGGCGGCGAGGTGGTCTACGCAGGCTTCTGGAAGCGCGTAGCGGCGTACATGATCGACTACTTCGTGCTGGCCATTCCGGGCGGCATCATCGGCGCCATCATCGGCGTGGTGCTTGGCGCCAGCATGGGCGCGGTGGGCAGCGGCGAGACCTCCATCGAAATCGTCGCGCAGGTGGCCAGCGCGCTGATCAACATGGCCATCGGCGTTGCCTACTACACCTGGTTCCATTCCTCGCAGGGTGGCGCCACGCTGGGCAAGATGGCGGTCGGCATCAAGGTCGTGCGCAGCAACGGCGATCGCCTGACCAAGGGCCGCGCCTTCGGCCGCTACTGGGCCATGCTGCTGAGCAGCTTCACCCTCGGCATCGGCTTCCTGATGGCCGCCTTCACCGAGCGCAAGCAGGGCCTGCACGACATGATCTGCGACACCCTGGTGGTCGACCGCTGGGCCTACACCGACCAGCCGCACCTGCAGCGCCATGAGCTGGGCACGGTCACCATCGTGATCCTGGTGCTCACCGGCCTGCTGGTGCTGGCGGGCCTGGTGGTGCTGGTGGCCGCGGTCGGCTTCATCGCCAAGATGGCCTCATGAACGGCCATCCTCACGTCTGGCTGCTTGACAGGGGCTGGCCGGGCGTGATTCCTCTAATAAGGTGAAACCTGAACGCCCGGCACACTACCGGGCGTTCAGCGTATTGATTTGTCCGTGGCCGCTTCACTAATGCGGCCGTTTGCTCCACCCTAGCGGCCCCTCCCCTGCGGCTCGCCCCACAGACACTGCTGCCATGCCCAAGCACCTGCTCATCGTCGAATCGCCGGCCAAGGCCAAGACGATCAACAAATACCTCGGCAAGGACTACACCGTCCTGGCCTCGTATGGGCATGTGCGTGACCTGATTCCGAAGGAAGGCGCGGTCGACCCGGACAACGGGTTCGCCATGCACTACGACGTGATCGACAAGAACGAAAAACATGTCGACGCGATCGCCAAGGCCGCCAAGGGCGCCGACGACATCCTGCTGGCGACCGACCCGGATCGCGAAGGTGAAGCGATCAGCTGGCATATCGCCGAGATCCTGAAGGAACGCGGGCTGGTCAAGGACAAGCCGATGCAGCGCGTGGTGTTCACCGAGATCACCCCGCGCGCCATCAAGGAAGCGATCAGCCAGCCGCGCGCGATCGCCAGCGACCTGGTCGATGCCCAGCAGGCGCGCCGCGCGCTGGACTACCTGGTCGGCTTCAACCTGTCGCCGGTGCTGTGGCGCAAGGTCCAGCGCGGCCTGTCCGCCGGCCGCGTGCAGAGCCCGGCGCTGCGCATGATCGTCGAGCGCGAGGAAGAGATCGAAGCCTTCATCGCCCGCGAGTACTGGTCGATCGCCGCCGAGTGCGCACACCCGTCGCAGCACTTCAACGCCAAGCTGGTCAAGCTGGACGGGCAGAAATTCGAGCAGTTCACCATCACCGACGGCGACACCGCCGAAGCCGCCCGCCTGCGCATCCAGCAGGCCGCGCAGGGCTCGCTGCATGTCACCGACGTGGCCAGCAAGGAGCGCAAGCGCCGCCCGGCGCCGCCGTTCACCACCTCCACCCTGCAGCAGGAAGCCTCGCGCAAGCTCGGTTTCACCACCCGCAAGACCATGCAGGTGGCGCAGAAGCTGTATGAAGGCGTGGCGATCGGTGACGAAGGCACCGTCGGCCTCATCTCGTACATGCGTACCGACTCGGTGAACCTGTCGCAGGACGCGCTGGCCGAAATCCGCGACGTGATCGCCCGTGATTACGGCATCGCCTCGCTGCCCGACCAGCCGAACACCTACCAGACCAAGTCCAAGAACGCCCAGGAAGCGCACGAGGCGGTGCGCCCGACCTCGGCCCTGCGCACTCCGTCGCAGGTCGCCCGCTTCCTGACCGACGACGAGCGCCGCCTGTACGAACTGATCTGGAAGCGCGCCGTCGCCTGCCAGATGATTCCGGCCACGCTCAATACGGTCAGCGTCGACCTGTCGGCTGGCAGCGAGCACGTGTTCCGTGCCAGCGGTACCACCGTGGTGGTGCCCGGCTTCCTGGCCGTGTACGAGGAAGGCAAGGACAACAAGAGCGCCGAAGACGAGGACGAAGGCCGCAAGCTGCCGGCGATGAAGCCGGGCGACCGCGTGCCGCTGGAACGCATCCAGGCCGAGCAGCATTTCACCCAGCCGCCGCCGCGCTACACCGAAGCGGCGCTGGTGAAGGCGCTGGAAGAGTACGGCATCGGCCGTCCGTCGACCTACGCCTCGATCATCCAGACCCTGCTGTTCCGCAAGTACGTGGAAATGGAAGGCCGCAGCTTCCGCCCGTCCGACGTCGGCCGCGCGGTGTCCAAGTTCCTGTCCAGCCACTTCACCCAGTACGTGGACTACGACTTCACCGCCAAGCTCGAAGACGAGCTCGACGCCGTCTCGCGTGGCGAAGAAGAGTGGATCCCGCTGATGGCCCGCTTCTGGGAGCCGTTCAAGGAGCTGGTGGAAGACAAGAAGGAATCGGTGGACCGCGCCGAGGCCAGTGGCGCGCGCGAGCTCGGCACCGACCCGAAGACCGGCAAGCCGGTCAGCGTGCGCCTCGGCCGCTTCGGGCCTTACGCCGCCATCGGCAGCACCGCCGAGGACGCCGAGGAGAAGCCGAAATTCGCCTCGCTGCGCCCCGGCCAGTCGATGCACACCATTTCGCTGGAAGACGCGCTGGAACTGTTCCTGATGCCACGCGCGCTGGGCGAGGACAACGGCGAGCCGGTCAGCGTCGGCATCGGCCGCTTCGGCCCGTTCGCCAAGCGCGGCAGCACCTATGCCTCGCTGAAGAAGGAAGACGACCCGTACACCATCGACCTGGCCCGCGCCGTGTTCCTGATCGAAGAGAAGGAAGAGATCGCGCGCAACCGGATCATCAAGGAGTTCGAGGGCAGCGACATCCAGGTGCTGAACGGCCGCTTCGGCCCGTACATCAGCGACGGCAGGATGAACGGCAAGATCCCCAAGGATCGCGAGCCGGCATCGCTGACCCTGGCCGAAGTGCAGCAGCTGATGGAAGAAACCGGCAAGCCCGTGCGCAAGGGCTTCGGCGCCAAGAAGGCTGCCGCGAAGAAGGCACCGGCCAAGAAGGCGGCCGTGAAGAAGGAAGCGGCGCCGAAGAAGGCCGCAGCCAAGAAGGCGCCTGCCAAGAAGGCGGCGAAGAAGGCCGTGGTAAAGAAGGCCGCTGCAAAGAAGGCACCGGCGAAGAAGGCCGTCAAGAAAGCCGCGAAGTAGATTCACGCCATGCGTGGATAAGGGGTAGTGCCGGCCGCTGGCCGGCAACATCCAGAAGCACCCGATGCCGGCCAGCGGCCGGCACTACCGGGCCAGGGTCCACCCCTTCTGCACGCCGCAGGGGGATAATGGGGGCCCACGTCGGGCCGGTCGCCGCCATGAAAGAACTCACCCTGGACTCTGCTGTCGCCACGCTCCGCGCCGGCGGCGTGATCGCCTATCCGACCGAAGCGGTCTGGGGCCTGGGCTGTGATCCCTCGCATGAGGCGGCGGTGCACATGGTGCTGCGGCTGAAGCAGCGCCCGATCGAGAAGGGCATGATCCTGGTCGCCGCCGAATTGTCGCAGCTGGAGGGCTGGGTGCGCCTGCAGGCGTTGCCCGATGCCCGACAGCGCGCGGTGCTGGCCAGCTGGCCGGGTGCCAACACCTGGATCCTGCCGGCCGGTCCGCGCGCCCAGCCCTGGATTACCGGCGAGCACAGCGGCATCGCCGTGCGCATCAGCGCGCACCCGCTGGTCGCCGCCCTGTGCCGCGCCTGGGGGGGGCCCCTCGTCTCCACCAGCGCCAACCTGGCCGGTGAATCACCGGCACGCAGCCGTGCCGAGCTGGATCCACGCCTGCTGCGCCTGCTCGATGGCATCCTCGATGGCGAAACCGGCGGCCTGGCCCAGCCCACCCCGATCCGCGACGCGCTCAGCGGCAACGTGCTGCGCTCCTGAGCGGACGATTGCACTGCCACGCACAATCACGCACCCTGCCGCCATGAACCTGCTGCGCACCGCCCTGGGCCTGTGCCTGCTGCTGCCATGGACCGCATCGGCCGCCGAGGACGTGCGCGTCTACCGCTGCGTCGCCAGCAATGGCGCCGTGGCCCTGCAGGACAGGCCCTGCAGCAGCGGCCGGCAGGAGGTACGTGACCTGCAGCGCCCGCGCGATCCGGCACCCCGGGTGGTGCGCAGTGACGCCCCTCCCGCGGTGCCCAGCGAGGTTCCGGTGATGCGCGATCGCGAAGTCCGCCACGTCTACATCCAGCCGCCACAACCGTTGTACGAGTGCGTGAGCGACGACGGTCGCCGCTACACCAGCGACAGCAACGAGGGCAATCCGCGCTGGGTCCCGTTGTGGACCAGCGTGTGGCTCCCGCACGGGCACCACGGCGCGGTCCATCCCGGTCCGCGCCCGGGCTTCGGCACGCCGGTCGGTGCGCCGATCGGTGAAGGCGCAGGCTACCGGCCGCCTGCGGTGGGCGTCGGCGTGCAGGTGCCGGCCGGCAGCGTGCTGGTCCGTGACAGCTGCCATGCGCTGCCGCCGCAGGACGTCTGTGCGCGCCTGCGTGACCGCCGCTGGGAACTGGACCGCCGTTACAACAGCGCGCTGCAGAGTGAGCGCACCGCCATCAGCAATGAACAGCGTGGCATCGACGCGCGCCTGTCGCGGGACTGCGAACGCTGAGCGCGATGCCTGCCTGGGCATGTACGCTGTGCGCATGAAGAACCTGATCTGGCTGGCCCTGGGCCTGTTCGCCGGCAACGCGTTGGCCGACGACGGGGTGATCTACCGTTGTACCTCCAGCAGCAGCGATGTGCCTACCCTGCAACGCACGCCCTGCCCTGCCGGCAGCAAGCAGCAGGTGGTGAGGGTGCCGGCCAGTGCTCCGCCGGCGCCGGCCTCAGCGGCACCCGTGCCGGCCGCGCCCGGACCGGCCGCGGCCACTGCGCCGTCCGTTCCCGCACCCGCGCCTCGTCGCCCCGGCGAAGGACGCACGATCATGGAAGCTGGCATGGTCGAACGCGAAGGCGGCGATCTGATACTCGACAGTGCATCGCTGCCACGCCAGGCCGATGCCGCGCCGGACAGCAATGCGCCGCCGAAGCCGCCGCTGCCACCGATCTTCCAGTGCACCGACAGCCAGGGCGGTGGCTACCTGCACGAATACGAAGCCGCCCCCGGGCGCTGCGAACTGATGACCGTGCAGGGACTGGGCGGCGCCACGCCGGTCAATGCCGCCGGCTGCGAAGTGGTGCGCGACCGCTGCGAGGAACTGCCGGACGCGCAGCGCTGCAGCAGCTGGCAGCAACGCTTCCGCGACGCACGTGGCCGTGAGCGGTTCGCCTCGCCGGAAAACCGCGACAACGCCCGTGGGGAACGCGAACGGCTGCAGGGCGTGCTGGAGGCCAGCAACTGCCCGATACCGGGGTGACAGCCACCCGGTAGTGCCGGCCGCTGGCCGGCAATCGCAGGATCTTCAAATGATTCCAGTTGCCGGCCAGCGGCCGGCACTACCCTTTGGAAGATCAGAACCCGTAGCGCAGGAAGCCGCCATCCACCGCGATGCATTCGCCGGTGACATAGCTGGCCGCCGGCAGGCACAGGAAGCCAACGGCTGCGGCCACTTCCTCCGGCTCGCCAATGCGGCGCATCGGCGTGCGGTTGATCACTTCCTCGTAGTAGTCCGGGTCCGACAACGGACCGGACGTGCGCCGCGTGCGGATGTACCAGGGCGCCACCGCGTTGACCCGGATGCCATCCTCGGCCCACTCGACGGCCAGGTTGCGGGTCATCTGGTGCATCGCCGCCTTGGTCATGCCATAGACCACGCCACTGCGCACATGGGTCAGCCCGGACACGCTGCCGACATTGACGATCGACGACGACGCGTGCCGGGCCAGCAGCGGATGCGCGTAGCGCGACAGCTCGAAGGCCGAGAACAGGTTGGTCTCGAAGATCTTGCGCCATTCGTCCTCGGAATATTCCGTGGCCGCCTTGGTGACGTTGCCACCGGCATTGTTGACCAGGATGTGCAGGCCATCGCTGTGATCTTCCACCCAGTCCAGGATCTGCCGACGGTCCTCGTCATCGGAGACATCGGCCGCCAGCGCGTGCACCTGGTGCTGCGGATAGACATCCAACAGTTCGTCGCGCGCCGTTTCCAGCATGTCGATGTCGCGGCCGACGATCATCAGGTCGGCGCCGAGGCCAGCCAGTTCGTGCGCAATGGCCAGGCCGATACCGGCGCTGGCACCCGTGATCAGGGCCGTCTGGCCGTCCAGGCGCCACCGTTGCTGGGTCATGAGTCCTCCGGGGCCGCGCCCGCTGTGTTTCGATGCCGCAAGGATACGCGCTCACGGCAGCGCTCGGCCGGGGATGCGACACTTGCCCATACGCCCACCGCGGAGAGCCGCCATGCGCATCCTGATCCTGTCCACGTCGCTGCTGGCCAGCCTGCTGCTGGCGGCCTGCCAGCGGCCGCCCACGCCGAACCCGGAGAAGCCACCGGTGCCACGAGCGATGTCGCGTGCGATCAACGACCCGCTGGACCGCGCCAAGGACGTGCAGAAAACCGTCGATGATGTCGCTGCGCGTGAGCGCAAGGCCGAAGCCGACGCGACGCAATGACCTGTGGGGTCAGAGACCTTTGTGCTGCCAAGGAATCCGACCCCATGAACGAAAACGCCCGGCCAGGGCCGGGCGTTTTCATTCGGTACCGTTGCCGATCAGAATCCGCAGAAGCAGTACGCCAGCGCCTTCACCGGAGCGCCATTGCCCTTCTCGCGGGCCGCGTTCTCGACGAAGCGCAACTGAGTGTCCACTTCCGGCATCGTGCGTGCCAGCATCATCCGCGCCATCCCCGAATCGGACAGCATCCAGGCACCGGCGCGGCTGCCGGCGAAACCGCTGACGAACTGTGCGAACGGCGTGGCTGCCTTCTCGATGTAGCGCACGCGATAGGCATCGGCCTTGCCCAGCTTGGCGCGGCTGGCCGCATCGGCCACCGCATCCTTCAGGCCACCGAAGGCATCGACCAGGCCGCGTTCCTTGGCCTGTGCACCGCTCCACACGCGGCCACGGGCGACCTCGTCCACGGCCTCGACCGGCTTCTTGCGGGCGTCGGCGACACGGCCGGTGAAGTCCGCGTAGCCCTTGTTGATCACCGTCTGGATGACCTGGCCGACGGCCGGGTCCATCGGGCGGGTGACATCGAAGGCGCCGGCGAAGCGGGTGGTGCCGACACCGTCGGTGTGCACGCCGATCTTGTCCAGCGCGCGGCTGAAGTTCGGCACCATGCCGAAGATGCCGATCGAACCGGTGATGGTCGACGGATCGGCATAGATGCGATCGGCGTTCATGCTGATCCAGTAGCCACCGGAAGCGGCCAGATCACCCATCGACACCACGACCGGCTTGCCAGCGGCCTGCAGGGCTACCACTTCACGACGGATCTGCTCGGAGGCGAACACTTCACCGCCCGGCGAATCCACCCGCAGCACCACCGACTTCACGTTGTCGTCGTCGCGCGCGGCACGCAGCAGCGCCGAGGTCGACTCGCCACCGATGCGGCCGGCCGGCAGGTCACCGCCACTGATTTCGCCGGCGGCCACCACCACGGCCACCTGCGGACGCGAGTCCACCGGGTTGCGGCGCGCGTCGAGCAGGGCCAGGTAGCGGCCGAAGTCGACGTTGCGGAAACCACCGTCGGCATCCTCGTCGGCCACGCCGCGCTCGATCATCAGATCCTCGAATTCCTCGCGGGTCTTCAGCGCGGTCACCAGCTTCTGCTGCAGCGCGAACTTGGCCAGGTCACCACCGGCGGCAGCGATGCCTTCCGGCAGGGTGTCGATGCCGGCGGCCAGCTGTGCCGGATCCAGGCGGCGGGCCTTGGCGATGTCGCCCAGGTAGCGCTGCCACACGTCGTTCATCCAGAACAGGTCGGCTTCCTTGGAGGCCGGCGACGCCGCGTCGAGCACGTACGGCTCGGCCGCGGACTTGTACTCGCCCACCTTGAACAGGTGCACGTCCACGCCCAGCTTGTCCTGCAGGCCGGTGCGGAAGTACTGGCGGTAGCGGCCGAGGCCTTCGAGCACGACCGAACCCATCGGGTCCAGGTAGACCTCGTCGGCCTGCGCGGCCAGCAGGTACTGCGACTGGCCCATGCTCTCGCTGTAGGCCACCAGCTGCTTGCCGGAGGCGCGCAGGTCCTGCAGCGCGGCGGCCACCTCACGCAGCGAGGCGAAACCGGACGGCTGCAGCTTGTCCAGCTCCAGCACCACGCGTTCGATCTTCTTGTCTTCCTTGGCCGACTCGATCACCCGCAGCAGATCGCGCAGCTGGATCTCCTCGGCGCCGTTGTCACCCACCGCCTTGGCCAGCGCGCGGCTGACCGGGTCGGCGCTGAACTGCTCGACCAGGCGGCCTTCCGGCGCGATCACCAGCGTCGTGCGGTCCTGCAGCGACTTGCTGGCACCGGCGCCCATGCCGGCGGCGATGACGAACATCACCAGCAGCAGGAACAGCAGGCCGAAGAACACCAGGTTGAGGATCAACCGGCGGGTGAAGTTCATGACGTCCCACAGCCCGATGAAGAAACTGGCGACGGGGTTGCGACGCGCCGGGGGCAGCGGGGGCACGGGTTGATTCATGGAACGCTCCGGATGGCTTCTTGCCGTGGTACCAGCATAGCCGGTGCCGCGTGATGCAGCATCGGACACAAGTCAGGGGATCGCCCGTCACGGGTGAACGTGGCGGGCGGGAAGATCAGGACAGCGCGGATTGCCCGATGCGCTGGCTGCTGCGGCGCAGGCGCCAGCCCATCAGGATGGCAGCGGCGGTCAAGCCGACGATCAGGCCGATCCACATGCCCTGCGGGCCCATGCCCAGCCCCAGGCCGAGCCCGGCGCCGAGCGGCATGCCCAGGCCCCAGTACGCGAACATGGCGATGAACATCGGCACGCGGGTGTCCTTCAGGCCGCGCAGCGCGCCGGCCGACAGCACCTGGATGCCGTCCGGGAACTGGAAGGTGGCCGCGTACAGCAGCAGGGTCGAGGCCAGGCCGGCCACTGCCAGGTCGTTGGTGTACACACCGACGATGGCATCGTGGCCGAACAGCAGCACCGCCGCCGACAACGTCTGCGTGCCCATGATGATCGCGTAACCGGCCCAGGCCGCACGCCGCACGCCGAAGCCGTCACCACGGCCGACCGCATGGCCGACGCGCACGGTGGTGGCCTCGGCCACGCCCATCGGGATCATGAAGCACAGCTGCGCGACATTGATCGCGATCTGGTGCGCAGCGGCTTCGTTGGCACCAAGGCGGCCGATCAGCAGCGCGGTGACGATGAACAGGCCGCCCTCCATCAGCACGGTGATGCCGATCGGCAGGCCGGTGCGCAGCAAGTCCCAGATCGCCTTCCAGCGCGGCCCTTCGAAATGCGAGAACAGCTGCAGATGGGCGAAGCGCTTGGTGAACCACAGGTAGGTGGCGAAGGCGATTGCCTGCAGCCACATCATCACCGCCGAGGCGATGCCCAGGCCTTCGGCGCCCATTTCCGGGAAGCCGAGCTTGCCGTTGGCCAGCACATAGCCCATCGGTGCCAGCACCAGCAGGCCACCGAAGCCGAGCAGCATGGTCGGCAGCGTCCAGTGCATGCCTTCACTGAGATAGCGCATGCAGAAGTACAGGGTCAGCGCAGGTCCGCCCCAGCGCACCGCATGCAGGAACGCGGTCGCCCCCGGCACGATGTCCGGCGCGATGCCGAACGACGGCAGCAGCGGCGGCACCACGGTGAGGAAGGTGAACATGATCAGGCCCAGCCCCAAGGCCAGCCACAGTGCCTGGCGGAACAGCGGGCCGATCTCGCGCTCGCGGCCGGCGCCATGCAGCTGCGACACCGAGGCGGTGAGCGAGATCAGGGTGCCGATCGGAATCAGCATCGGCAGCCACAGCAGCGCCGTACCGATGGTGACGGCGGCCAGTGTGGCCGTGGCGTGGTGGCCGGCAATCACGTTGTCGACGAAGGAGATCAGACCGGTGGACACATGGCCCAGCACAAGCGGCAGGGCGAGCAGACCGGTGGCGCCGACTTCCTTGCTGAAGCGCGGCGTGGAGGTTGCAGTAGACATAAGGTGCTTGACGCGAACTGCGGTTGCGCGCGAAGGGCACAGGCACCGGGTTGCGGGCGCCCATCTTACGCGGGCGGCGCGTGCATTCCCATGACATGGCGTGAATGCTGGGTTTCAGCCGCCCCACACAAAAAGGGGACGGAGGGGATTAAGTCGTTTCAGGCCCGCTAGTGCCGGATGCGACTTAATCCCCTCCGTCCCCTTTTTTACTGGCCGGCCTGGCGCTTGAGCCAGCTGTCGCGCTCGGCGGCGGGCACGGCGAGGAAGGCGCTGCGCACTGCGTCGCGTTCCTGCGGTGGCGTGCGCTGCGCGACCAGAGTCAGCTGGGCCAGCTGCGCCGGGCTGAGCTGGCGCAGTACGGCCAGCGCGGTCTCGCGCTGTTCCGGCGGCACGAAGCCGAACAAGCCATGCAGCTTGGGGAATTCCAGGCCCAGTTGCGGGCCCAGCCGCCACCCGTCGCGGAACGCCTGGTCCTGGTCGCGGAACTGTTGGCGCAGGCGCTGCTGCTGGTCCGCAGGCAGCGCATTGAATCGCGCAGCCGCCTGGCGGATGCGCTCGCGCTCTCCTTCCGGCAGCGCGCGCCAGGCGGCGTAGTCGGCGCGGCGCTGGCGCTGCTGCTGCGCATCGAGCTGGGCGAAGCCAGAGGGTGCTGCCGTCGACGGTGCTGGCGAAGCCAGCGGCGTGGCCGGCGACGTCGGTGGCGGCAACGGCACGTTCAACGATTGCGGCGCGGCAGACAGCGACAAAGGCAGGGCCAGCAGCAGGCTGGCGAACACGGACTTATTCATCGGCAGCAGCGGTTTCCAGCGTGGCACTGGCCGGCTCGGGCCGGCTCGGCCTGGATTGCGATTCATCCACCGGCAGCGGGCCGCCCGCGGCAGTCCACGCGTACAGGTCGGCATCGGCGACCAGCGGGTAGTCACGATCGGCCAGCATCGCTGCGTCGTCCGTGGCCTGGGCCGTGGTCGCATCCGGCGTGGCGTTGACCTTGCTGGGTGGCAGGGCTTCCACCGTCACCGGACCGGCTTCGCCCACCACTCCCTCCGGCAGCGGTGCATCACTGCCGAAGGAATGCCCCTGCCAGTGGCGCCAGCCCAGCGCTGCGGCCAACAGTACCGCCACGGTCGCCAGCAGGATCAGCGGACCGCGCCAACGTGGCTTGGCGTTCGTGCGACGGCGCTTGCCATTGGCGGCCGCCCGCTCATCGCGCTGCGGTGCGCGCCAGCTCGGGGTCGGGGCTTCGTTGTGGGCGGTCGCGGCGGCGGGTTGCTGCAGCTGCTGCAGGCGCGCGGCCGGCAACTCACGGATACGCGCCTGCACCTGTTCGGCCAACTGGCGCCAGGCCGAGGCATCCGGCTGGCCGTGGGCATCACGCGGGCAGGCGTCGGCCAGCAGGTGCTGGTAGCCGGCCTCGTCCTGGTCGAGCACGCGCATGGCGATGCCCTCGTCCAGGCTGCCCCCCACCCGCAGCAGCAGCGCAAGGCGCGGCAGCGGCGGCATCGCGCCCAGCACGGCCAACGGCGGCAGCCACTGCCCGCCCACCGGCTCGCGCAGCGCCTGGCGCTGGCCCAGAAGGGTCCAGAAGCGGGTCGGCCACTGCGCCATCGGCAGGTCGCTGGCCACTGCGGCAAAGGCGCGCATCACCGCCACCAGGGTCTGCTCGGCGCGCGCGGCATCGCCGCACTGCAGTTCAGCGACCACCAGGGCACGGCGCTCGACGCCACGCAGGAACGCCGACAGCGCGCCGGCCGCGGTCGAGGAAACAGGGGCGGGCACAGCCGTCATCGGTCACTCCAAAGGTCTGCCGGCATGATAGCGGCAGGCCATCGACGCCCGTAGGACTTGCGCCCACAGGCGCTTCGTGCTGCAGGTTGTGCACAGCACCACGCCCCCTCCGGCGAAAACTGTGGCTTCGGGCTGAATTCACTCTGTTTCAGCATTGTTTCACACTTAAGATATTGATCTTATTGCCTTTTGTCGTGTGGCGATTTTTTGACCAACCCAAGCGTGAGGCCGTCGCCATCGGCCTTCTACGTTTCCGATGGCCGTTAACGCACAACGTTATCCACAGAACATGTGGATAAGACTGAATCTCCAATGGACACCGATATTTAGGTGACATTTATGATTCAACGGGCGCCGCCCCGCCGCTCCCGCTGCTGCCGTTCGCGCGCGCATGGCCCGTTACACTGGCCCGATGCTTTCACCGATTCCGACCCTGCAGGTCGCCCTGCCTGTCCCCCTGCCCCGCCTGTTCGACTACCTGTCGCCGGAGGGCGATGCCCCGGCGCTCGCGGTCGGCTGCCGCCTGAAGGTGCCGTTCGGCAACCGGGAGCTGGTCGGTGTGGTGGTGGGGCACGGCCAGACCGACGACGGCCAGGGACTGCGCCAGGCCCTGGCCTGGTGCGACCCGCAGCCGCTGCTGCAGGGGGAGCTGTGGCAGAGCCTGCAATGGCTGGCGCGCTACACCCATGCGCCACTGGGCGAGGTGCTGAGCACCGCCCTGCCCGGCCCGCTGCGCCATGGCGAGGCCCTGCCCGACACCCACCATTGGGGCTGGCAGCTGACAGCCGAAGGCCACGCCCAGCGTGAAAAGCTGCGCGCCGGCAGCCGTCCACGGCAACTGGCCGAGCTGCTGGCCGAAGCCATCGTGGATGAGGACGTGCTGGGCGAACGCATGCAGGACTGGCGCACCGCCGCGCGCAGCCTGGCCAAGCGCGGGCTGGCCGAGCGGGTTGCGCTGAGCGTGGCCCCCCAACACGCGCAGCCACTGCCCGGTCCCACGCTCAACCCGGACCAGGCCGAGGCGGTGGCCGCGATCAATGCCGCCGACGGCTTCCAGCCGTTCCTGCTGGATGGCGTGACCGGCAGCGGCAAGACCGAGGTCTACCTGCAGGCGATCATCCATTGCCTGGCGCAGGGCAGGCAGGCGCTGGTGCTGGTGCCGGAAATCGGCCTGACCCCGCAGACCCTGGCACGCTTCCGTGGCCGCCTCGGCATCGCCGTGCATGCGCTGCACTCGGGGTTGAACGACAACGAGCGCGCGCGCGTCTGGGCAGCGGCCTCACGCGGCGAAGCGCGCGTCATCGTCGGCACCCGCTCAGCGGTGTTCACGCCGCTGCCCCAGGCCGGCCTGCTGATCGTCGACGAGGAACACGACGGCAGCTACAAGCAGCAGGACGGCATCCGTTACCACGCGCGCGATTTCGCCCTGGTCCGGGCCAAGTCGCTGGGCGTTCCGGTGTTGCTGGGCAGTGCCACGCCCTCGCTGGAAACCCTGCACAACGCCTACGCCGGGCGTTACACCCACCTGCGCCTGAAACAGCGCGCCGGCGATGCGCGGCCACCGCGCGTGCGCATCCTCGATGTACGCAAGCGCCCGCTGCATGACGGCCTCTCGGCCGATGTGCTGGCCGGCATCGGGGAGCATCTGCAGCGTGGCCAGCAGGTGCTGGTGTTCAAGAACCGCCGCGGCTACGCACCGGTGCTGCTGTGCCACGACTGCGGCTGGACCGCGCCATGCCAGCGCTGCGATGCGCCGATGACCGTGCATGGTGGCGGTCGTCGCCTGCAGTGCCACCACTGCGGCGCGCGGCAACCGGCGCCGCTGGCATGTCCGGCCTGCGGCAGCCTGGCACTGCAACCGCAGGGCATCGGTACCGAACGCCTGGAAGAACATCTCACTGCGGCCTTCGCCGACTTCCCGGTGGTGCGCATCGACCGCGGCACCACCTCACGGCGCGACGCGCTGGAACAGCAGCTGGCGAAACTGGGCGACCAGCCCGGCATCCTGGTCGGCACACAGATCCTGGCCAAGGGCCACGACCTGCCCAAGCTGACCCTGGTGGTGGTGGTGGGTATCGATGAGGGCCTGTTCTCGGCCGACTTCCGCGCCAGCGAAAAACTGGCGCAGCAGCTGATCCAGGTGGCCGGCCGCGCGGGACGTGCACGCGACCCGGGCGAGGTCTGGCTGCAGACCCATCACCCCGGGCACCCGCTGCTGGAAACCCTGGTGAGCGGTGGCTACCATCCGTTCGCGCAAGCCGAGTTGAACCAGCGCCAGGCGGCCGGATTCCCGCCCTTCGCGCATCTGGCGCTGATGCGCGCCGAAGCGCAGCAGGTGGAGCATGCCAATGCATTCCTGCTGGCGGCCCGGCACCTGCTGGGCGAACAGAACGTGGTCGAGGCCTACGGGCCGATGCCGGCGCCGATGCCACGGCGGGCCGGTTACCAGCGCACGCAGCTGCTGCTGTCTGCGGTGCAGCGGCCGCCTCTGCATGGCGTGCTTTCGCAACTGGTTCCGCAGCTGTACGCGCTGCCGGAAGCACGCAAGGTGCGCTGGTCGCTGGATGTGGATCCAACGGATCTTTATTGAGGGGTCAGAGCCCACCCGTCGGGTGGGATCCGACCCCGATGCCCTGGGGTCGGATCCCTTTTCGCAGAAAAGGGCTCTGACCCCGGACGCCTTCGCTCACGTCAGCGGCGACATCACGCCGCGCTGGTAGGCCGGTCGCTCACGCAGGCGCGCATACCACTCGGCCAGGTGCGGCATGTCCGGGCGCTGGATCGGCAGTTCATACCAGGCGTACACCAGCGAGCCGAGCGGAATGTCGCCCATCGCGAACGTCCCGCCCGACAGCCATGGCTGCGTGGCCAGGGTGGCATCGGCCATCGCCAGGTAGTCACCGGCACGGACGATGGCCGCGCTGATGCGCGCTTCGTCACGGTCGGCCGGCGCGGTGCGCATGATGCCCCAGACCAGGTCGCTGTACAGCGGCGCCATCCGCGAGGTGCTCCAGTCCATCCACTTCTCGGCCTGCGCGCGCTCCATCGGGTCCTCGGCGTACAGCGTGCCCAGCGCATAGCGCGCGCTCAGGTAACGCACGATGGTGTTCGATTCCCACAGCGGCAGGCCGTGGTCCTCGATCACCGGCACCAGGCCGTTGGGATTCATCGCCTGGTACTCTGGCGTCTGCGTGCCGCCATGGCTGCCGCCGACTTCGATGGATTCGTACGGCAGGCCGATCTCCTCGGCACACCACAGCACCTTGCGGACGTTGCTGGAATTGCGGCGGCCCCAGATCTTCAACATGCGGGTTTTCCTTGCTGGCAATGCGAGCGGCAACGATACGCCTGATTGGAGTGGAGATGTGCGTGCCGGATGCGGGATCGGGCATCTACAGCATGCCGGCCAGCGGCCGGCACTACCGGTTCTTTTTCCGGCACTACCGGTTCTTTTTTGGCAGCGCGCGCACGTAGGACGACTTGCCGTCCTTCTTCAGCTCGAACAGGCCGATCGCCGCCAGCAGATCGCTGAGTTTGCCGTAGCCATAGTTGCGCGGATCGAACGAGGCCTGGTTGCCGATCTGGCTGCCGACCGGCCCCAGGTGCGACCAGCCATCCTCGCCCTCGGCCGAGGACACCGCGCGGCGCAGCATCTTCACCAGCCGGGTGTCGCTGCGCATCTCCGCCCCGCTCTTGCGCGGGCGTGCATCATCATTGGCGACGGGCTCGTTCGATGCCTGTTCGCTCGATGCCTGCTCGGCATCCGGCACGCTGGCGTGGGTCTGGCCCAGCGCTTCCAGGTAGGTGAACTTCGAGCACGCGTTGACGAACGGTTCCGGCGTCTTCTTTTCGCCGAAGCCATACACCTTCACGCCGTCGGTCAGCAGGCGCATCACCATCGGGGTGAAATCGGCATCGCTCGACACGATGGCGAAGCCATCAAGGTTGCGCGCGTACAGCAGGTCCATGGCATCGATCACCATCGCCATGTCCGACGCATTCTTGCCCTTGCTGTAGGCGAACTGCTGGATCGGGCGGATCGCATACTCGTGCAGCACCGCTTCCCAGCCCTTCAACCGCGGGCTCTTCCAGTTGCCGTAGGCACGGCGCACGTTGGCCACGCCATAGCGGGCGACTTCGGCCAGGACCTCGTCGATCTTCGAGGCCGGCGCATTGTCGGCGTCGATCAACAGGGCGATGCGCTTTTCCGGTTCGCTCATGGATTCCTCGCGGGCGGTTGCCTGAACCCGAGTATCGCCGATCCACGCGGGCGCTGACGTGACAGGTGGCCGCCGTGCGAAGATGCCAGGCGCTTCCCCCAATGCCCCCACTGGAGTGAGTCGATGAGTCGCGAGCGCGTTCCCCACCTGGTCGTTGTCGGCGGCGGTTTTGCCGGTCTCTGGGCCACCCGTGCCCTGGCTCGCGAGCGCATACGCATCACCCTGGTCGACCGCCGCAACCATCACCTGTTCCAGCCGCTGCTGTACCAGGTGGCCACCGCCGGCCTGTCCGCGCCGGATATCGCCGCACCGCTGCGCCACATCCTCGGCCACCAGCGCAACGTGGAAGTCCGCCTCGGCGAAGTGGTCGCCATCGACAAGCAGGCACGGCAGATCGGCATGGCCGATGGCAGCACGCTGGACTACGACAGCCTGCTGCTGGCCACCGGCGCTACCCACGCCTACTTCGGCAACGACCAGTGGGCCGATGATGCCCCTGGCCTGAAAACGCTGGACGATGCCATTGCACTGCGCCGCAAGCTGCTGCTGGCGTTCGAACGCGCCGAGGCCGAACCGGACCCGGCGAAGAAGGCGGCGTGGCTGAGTTTCGCCATCGTCGGTGGTGGTCCCACCGGCGTCGAACTGGCCGGCACGCTGGCCGAGATCGCGCGCCACACGCTGCGCAACGAATTCCGCCACATCGATCCGGCCAGCGCCAAGGTGCGGCTGGTCGAGGCTGGGCCGCGCGTGCTGTCCTCGTTCCCGGAAGTGCTTTCGCTGAAGGCGCGCCGCCAGCTGGAAAAGCTGGGCGTGGAAGTGCTGACCGGTACCCCGGTGAGCGACATCGACAGCCAGGGCTTCAAGCTCGGTGAGCAGTTCGTGCCGGCCCGCACCGTGGTCTGGGCCGCCGGCGTGGCCGCTTCACCACTGGCGCGCACGCTGGACGTGCCGCTGGACCGCGCCGGCCGCGTGCAGGTGCAGCCGGACCTGACCCTGCCTGATCACCCGGAGCTGTTCGTGGCCGGCGACCTTGCCGCACTGAGCCAGGCCGACGGCAAGCCGGTTCCCGGCGTGGCGCCCGCGGCCAAGCAGATGG
The DNA here is from genome assembly GCF_059505245.1 of Stenotrophomonas sp. Lineage (NCBI taxonomy): Bacteria > Pseudomonadati > Pseudomonadota > Gammaproteobacteria > Lysobacterales > Lysobacteraceae > Stenotrophomonas > Stenotrophomonas sp. The sequence continues at coordinate 19,033 of NZ_JCACKF010000008.1, read as the reverse complement.
GCAAGTACGTGGCCGAGGTGGTCCGTGCACGCCTGCACGGCAAGCCCGAGCCCGGTCCGTTCAAGTACGCCGACTACGGCAACCTGGCCACCATTGGCCGCATGGCCGCGATCGTGCACCTGGGCCGGCTGCAGCTCTCCGGCGTGCTGGCCTGGTGGTTCTGGCTGGCCGCGCACGTGTTCTTCCTGATCGGCTTCCGCAACCGCATCGTGGTGCTGCTGAACTGGGCGGTCGCGTACTGGAGCTACCAGCGCAGCGCGCGCATCATCTTCGGTGATGACCAGGACGACCGGCGGCCGAAGCGCTAGGGCTTCCCGGGGCCTTTCCTGGGGTCAGAGCCCTTTCCGCCGGAAAGGGACCCGACGCCGGCTACCGCATCCACGCATGACGTGGATTACTTCCGGCAGAAGTCCTCCTTCCTCGCGGTGTCGGCAATCTGCGCGGTACTCCAATGCCGGGTGATCCAGATCGCCAACGCGGTGCTGCTGAGATGCCAGCGCAGCATGCCGCGCTGGGGTTGCCGCCACAGGTGGCGCCGGGCAATCCAGAAGGCCTCCCGCTCCACTTCAGGCACCTTGTTCTTCATCCCGTCCTTGTCGAAGAACTGGGCGGTGAAGCGCCAGGGGTTCATCGGCTGGTATCCCGCCCGTGGCTCACCACTGCACGCAGCCACGCCACTGGGCGCGCGGTCGGCCGGCTTCGGCCGACCGTCCACCAATGCCAGCCCGAGCAGATACAGCAGGCCAGGCAGCAGCGCGATGCCGGCGACCAGCACGACGACGGAGATCCATGCGTTGCCGGCGGCACGCATCGCTCAGTGCGCCTTCGGTTTCGGGTACCACAGTGCGTTGACGATGACCCAGCGCTGGTCGAAACGCCCCATGTGGAAGTAGTCGACGAACCACGGGGTTTCCAGCCGCACCGAGGCCGCGTTGCCGGTCACGTCCAGCACCGTGCAGCGGCGATCCCATTGATCCTTCGGGGTCTTCAGCGCGCCCTGTTTCGTCAGCGAGACCAGCTCCTCCTTCGACATCCGGCGCAGGCCCAGGCGCTCGTCTGGCGTATCACCGAGCACAGCGCGCTTGGCCAGGTCCGGGTGCAGCGAACGGGCGACGCGCTGCGGATCGGCCTCCAGCTGGCCATCGACGTAGTCGTGGCAGGTGGCTTCGATGGCCGCGATCGTGGCGGCGTCGGCGGCAGGGCTCGTTGCTGCGGAAAGCGCGAACAGCAGGGCAATCGTGGACATCCGGGTCTCCGGCTCTGGGCGCGGGGCGATCATCGCATGGGCCGAATGGCCCATCCACGCATGACGTGGATCTACTGTAGAGCCGAGCCCATGCTCGGCTCCCGCATCGGGCAGACGGAACAACAGCCGGGCGTGGGCTCGGCTCTACAGAAGCGCAGGATCCGTTGCCTGCAGCCAGGCCAGCTTGCGTTCGCGGGGCTGCTGCTTGAGTTGCCACTCGGCCCGCGAGGCGGCGGCCCGGTCCGGGTATTCGCGCACGGCCAGCACGCGCAGCGGCGGCCGGGCCCGGGTGTAGCGCGCGCCCTTGCCGGCCTGGTGGGCGGCGAAACGCGCCTCCACATCGGTGCTGATGCCGGCGTAATAGCTGCCATCGCGGCATTCGAGCAGGTACAGGAACCACGGGCGGAGGGATGGGGCCATGCCTGGATTATGCCGTGCTGCACTGCAGCGGATATACTGGCGACCGAATGCAGGAGAGAGGCGCCGCGCTGGCGCCCGCCGAAGGCGCAGGCTCCCATGATCGCTCAGGCCGGTGGGCTGGAATCCCACCAACCATGCATTCGACTCGCCGAGCTGGAGAGAGGTCACCGGGCATGCCCGGGACGATCCGCCGAAGGGGCACGCGGCCCATGCCGCTGAACTCTCAGGCAAAAGGACAGCGGGAGCGGCACCGGTCATCGTCATCCCGTCATTGCGCAGGCAGTGGCGGTGGTCGCGCATGGCCGGCCCCACCGCGCCCGGAGCCTGTCCCATGCTGCTGTCCATCATCTACCTGATCGCCATTTCCGCCGAAGCCATGACCGGCGCACTGTCCGCCGGCCGCCGCCGCATGGACCTGTTCGGCGTGGTCATGATCGCCTGCGTCACCGCCCTCGGGGGTGGTTCACTGCGCGACATCCTGCTCGGCCACTACCCGCTGGGCTGGGTGAAGCACCCCGAGTACCTGGGCTTCACCGTATGCGCGGCGCTGATCGCCACCTGGGTGGCGCGCTGGATGCATCACTTCCGCCGCACCTTCCTCGTGCTCGACGGGCTGGGCCTGATCGCCTTCACCCTGATCGGCTGCTCGATCGCGCGCGAAGCCGGCCATGCGATGCCGATCGTGCTGATCGCCGGCATGCTGACCGGCGCGTTCGGCGGGGTGCTGCGCGACATCCTCTGCAACGAGGTGCCACTCATCTTCCAGAAGGAGCTGTACGCGATCATCGCGCTGCTGACCGGCGCGGCCTATCTGTTGCTGCTGCACTGGGGCGTGGCCGATGCCACCGCAATCCTGTGCTGCCTTGGCGGCGGCTTCGCATTGCGCCTGCTGGCGATCCACTACCGCTGGGAAATGCCGAAGTTCGTCTACCACGACGAAGTGCATTGAGCCTCTTCGTAAAGTCGAGCCATGCTCGACTGCTCTTTGCAGGAAACCAACGCGCTTCGCGCGCAGGTCGGGCATGGCTCGACGCTACAGGAAGCGGTATCACCACCCCGGCGATGTACCTGGCGCTGTCGCTCATGCGCAGCGCCAGGCGCATCGCCGGTGCAGATGGGCCGGCCTCCAACTCCGACCGGCCCTGATCGCGGCCGCACCCCCGCAGGCGCTGGCCGCCATCCACACACGTGCCGCACTCAGGCGGCTTCGATCAGGCTGCTTCGGACACCTTCACGTCGCGACGGGCGCGCACGGCCGCAGCCAGACGCTCCAGCACCGTCACGGTGGTGTCCCAGTCGATGCAGCCATCGGTGATGCTCTGCCCGTAGACCAGCGGCTGGCCTTCCACCAGTTCCTGGCGGCCACCGACCAGATGGCTCTCGATCATCACGCCAACGATGCGCTGTTCGCCGTCTTCCAGCTGAACAGCGATGTCCTCGATCACCTTCGGCTGGTTCTCGGGGTTTTTCAGGCTGTTGGCGTGGCTGGCGTCGATCATCAGGCGCGTCGGCAGCTTGGCCTTGGCCAGCACCTGGCAGGCGTCGGCGACGCTGCCGGCGTCGTAGTTCGGCTGCTTGCCGCCACGCAGGATCACATGGCAATCCGGATTGCCGGTGGTCGACACGATGGCGGTGCCGCCCTGCTTGGTGACCGACAGGAAGTGATGCGGATTGGACGCCGCACCCACCGCGTCAGCGGCGATCTTCACGTTGCCATCGGTGCCGTTCTTGAAGCCGACCGGGCACGACAGCCCCGAGGCCAGCTCACGATGCACCTGGCTTTCGGTGGTACGCGCGCCGATCGCGCCCCACGCCACCAGGTCGGCGATGTACTGCGGCGAGATCACATCGAGGAATTCGACACCGGCCGGCAGGCCGAGCTTGTTGATGTCGCGCAGCAGGCCGCGGGCAATGCGCAGGCCCTTGTCGATCCGGAAGCTGCCGTCCAGGTCCGGGTCGTTGATCAGGCCCTTCCAGCCCACCGTGGTGCGCGGCTTCTCGAAGTACACACGCATGACGATTTCCAGTTCGCCGGCCAGCGCGTCGCGCAGCGGCTTCAGGCGCTGGGCGTATTCGATGGCGGCCTTCGGGTCGTGGATCGAGCACGGGCCCACCACCACTGCCAGGCGGTCGTCACGGCCGTGCAGGATCTGGTGCAGGGCCGCGCGCGAGGCGCTGACGGTGTCGGAGGCTTCATCGTCACAGGGCAGCATCGCCAGCAGCTGAGCAGGCGGTGTCAGCGGTTCGATGGTGCGGATGCGCAGGTCGTCGGTGTGCGGGGGCATTGCAGGAGATCTCCGGAACGTTGGGGGTCCCCAGCGTGGCGGCATGAAAAAAGCCGCCAGGTTCGCTGGCGGCTTTCGGGAATGCGTCTGAAGCTTTCTTCAGGGTGAGCGCAGTCCTTCCTCCGCCAGTGGCTTCGGAAAGTAATACCAGTAAAAGCGGGTGGCGGCTGCGTTCATGGGGTGTATTGATAGCACAGCTTTTGCGCAGTGCAAAATGTTTCATCCGCAACCGCGGGTGCGGTTCAGCGAGGCGCGCGCCAGCGCTGCCTACGCGGCAGCAGCCACGCAAAGCTGCTCATTTGCCATGCACTTCCACGTCCAGCAGCAGGCCTTCGTGGATGTCGGCCCAGCGCTCCAGCACGCGGTCCAGCTCCTGCCTGGCCTCGTCCAGCTGCTCGGGATTGAGCAGGGAACGGGCGGTGTAGAGGTCGGAGACCAACCGCCGCAGGGCCGCCTCCGGGATGGCCACCGACGGCCCTTCCCGCCCCGGCAACTGCAATGCCGGGCTGTCGCCAAGCGGGCCGAACAGCGTGACCTGGAGCGTGCTCTGCATGATCAACTTCCCTGCGGATGGACATGGGCAATGTCCTGTTTACCGCGTCCGGGTGACAGACGCATGTGCCATGCGCGTCCGGAGACGCTGCTACAAGGCGGCCAGGTCGGCAAGGTGCTGCCCCATCCCATCGTCTGCGCCGACGGCGTTGATGGTGGCGAAGTACTGATGCCAACCGGTGGCGGCAATGCCGGCCACCAGCGCATCGGCGTCCGCGCGGCTTGCACAGCGCCAGACCGCATAGAACTGCTCATCGCTGCCGTGCTGTACGCCCCTGGCAATGCGGCCCATCGCCAGCAGCGTGATGCGGACTGGATCGAACTGCTGCATGCCTGCACCGATACGGGCGAAGAAGGCATTCCGCTGCTCGGGCTGGAGCGTGGTCCAGGCGGGGGTGGCGGTGTAGAGCTCGATGAAGGTGTGCGACATGCTGCTTCTTCCTTGAAGGTTTGGGGGGTTGCCGGCCAGCGGCCGGCACTACCGGAGCGAGCGCATGGCGCGTTTGCGGATGTAGGCATTGGCATCACCAGGGTGCTGCTGTTGCCAGCGCGCGCACAGCGCACGCAGCCACTGCGGCTGTGTCTTGCCGGCATCATTGAGCCAGTTGCCGACCGAGTCCTGCACATAGCGCTCCGGGTCGTCGGCGAGTGCTTCCAGCATCGCCTCTGCAAGTTCCGGCTGCCGCTTGAACAGCGCGACATGTGTGGCCCACACGCCGCGCGGGCGCAGCGCTTCGCAGGCGAAGCGGCGCAGGTACGGCGATCCTTCATGCGTCCATGGTTGCAGGTACTCCAGCGCCTGCAGTGGTGCGGCAACAATGTCGGCACGCAGCGCCAGCCACGCCCATTCGCGCACGCCGAAGTGCGGGTCGTCAGCCAGTGGCCGCATCGCCTGCAGCTTGGCCGGCAGCGTCGCGTCGGCTTCGCCGCCGATCAGGTAGCAGGCCCAGCCACGCACCGTGTCTGACGCATGCGCCTGCCAGCGCGCAGGCTCCCCCTGTCCGGCTTCGTGCAGCAACCGCGCCGCCAGCGCCATGCGCTGGGTGATGCCCTTGCCTGAGGCGTCGCGCATGCATTGCAGCGATTCCGGCTCAAGGGCAGGCGCCACCACCTGCAGCAGCGCGGTGAAATCCACGGCCAGGCATTCGGCCAGATGGGTTGCAGCAGCGCTGCCACTGTTGAGTGCATGCAGCCTTTGCGCAGGAACGGGCGTGCTCATGCTGCCGATTCCCGCCCACCGTCCGTGTGCTGCCAGACCTTGTGCAGCAGCTGCGACAGCTGCTGCTGTTCACCCGCATCCAGGCCGTCGAACAGGCCGCTGATCCATTGCGTGTGCTGCTCGAACAACGACTCGGCCAAGCGCTTTCCCGGTGCGGTCAATACGATCTGCAGACGGCGGCCATCCCCGTCATCGCTGCGACGCTGCAGCAGGCCTTCACGCTGCAGGCCATCGAGCAGGCCGCTGATGGTGGCACGGGTCACGCCGGCACGCTCGGCCAGCAGGTGCGGCGGCAGCGTGCCACCGGCCCCGTGCAGCAGGAACAGCACGATGAAGCGGCCCTCGCTGAGCCCATGCGGTGCCAGCCGCGCGGCGCAGTCGCGATCGATCGACGAGGACAACGAGAGCAGCTGGAAGCACAGGCGCAGTTGCGCGATGTTGGCGTGGCCGCGTCGCTGCGATTCCTCCAGCAGGGCCTGATGCTTGGCTTCGATCATCTCACGAACACAATATGGTTAGGCGACTAATCATATCACCGGATAGCCGCCATCTGTAAACCACAGCCGATATCAGGGGAGCTTTCCCAGCAGCAGGCGCGCGATCAGCCCGCCGCCCTCGCGGTGCAGCAGCTGCAGTTCGCCTGAGTGACGCCTGGCCACGTTGGCGGCCATGGCCAGTCCCAGCCCGGTCCCACCGGTAGCGCGACTGCGCGAGCTTTCGCTGCGCTGGAACGGTTGCAGCAGGCGGACACGATCAGCTTCGGCGATACCCGGCCCGCGATCCATCACATCCAGCTGCACCCCATGTCCCCACACGGCGACATGCAGCTCCACGGCGCCCGCGTAACGCTCGGCGTTGTCGATGAGATTGTCGACCGCGCGCCGGAGCAGCAGCGCATCGCCATGCCACGGCAGCGTATCCGGGCACTGAAGCGAAATGTCGACCCCGCGCAGCAGCGCCCCTTGCAGGCATTCCTGCAGCAGGGCAGCCAGATCCAGCGAGCGCATCTGCAAGGGCTGCAGCTCGCCGCGTGCATAGTCCAGCACCTGCTCGATCATCGCGTCCATGCGTTCGATGTCCGCCACCATCCGGGCGGCCTGTGGTGCGGGAGCGAACTCGGCGCGCAGGCGCAGGCCGGTCAGGGGCGTGCGCAGGTCATGCGCCACTGCCGCCAGCATATGGGTCATGTCCTGTGCCTGGACCCGCAGGCGTTCGCGACCGGTGCTGATCGCGGCGGCCAGCATCTGCACTTCGCGTGGGCCATCGTCGGGCAATGGCGACTCGGCCTGCAGGTCGACGCGTGCGCTCGCTTCGGCCAGGCGCCGCAGCGGGCGCCCCAACCGGATCGACGCCCACGCCGCCAACGGCGCCAGCAGGATCGCACCGCCCAACAGGGCGAGCATCACCTGGCGGCGCCAGGCCGCCAGGTCACTATGGTCGCTGCCGACCACCCGCCAGCGGCCGTCGGCCTGGCGCATCCCCAGTTCAAACGGCGGCCACTGCATCGCGGTCAGCAGCGCGGCCTGTGATTTCAGCACGCCAGCACGACCGGAGGCGTCCAGTACCGCGCCACCCTCGATGACCTGCACATCGGGCGCCCTGCCCTGCCCCGTCCATGCCAGGCGTACATCCTCGGCCGGCATGCCCATCTGCGCGGCCGCCAGCTGCGCGAGCCAGTCGCTGGCGCTACCTTGGGGGGGCGCGTCCTGCGTCGCCCTGCGCAATCCCAGTGACGCCGGCGCCTGTTCCCCACGCAGTACCTGCATCGCATGGTCCAGCCGCATCGGTGGCGGCGCGGGCCGGGGCATCCAACCCACCACGGCAACGCTGACCAGGGTTGCCAGCAGCAGGCTGGCCAGCGCCAGCATCGCGATCCAGCGTGTGGTCGACCACCGGCTGCTCACAGCACCTGTACCTCGGCGTCGAAGCGATACCCTTCCCCGCGCAGTGTCTGCACGAGGGCTTCTGCCCCGGACGCGGCCTGCCCGAGCTTGCGGCGCAGGCGGCTGATCGCGAGGTCGATGGCACGGTCCACGCTGTCACTGGCTTCTCCGCGACTCAACTGCAGCAGCTGCTCACGCCCCAGCACCCGCCCGGGACGTTCGGCCAGCGCCAGCAACAGGGAAAACTCACCACGACTCAGCACCAGCTCGGCACCGTCCGGTGCGAACAGGCGACGCTGGTCGGGCAGCAATCGCCAGCCATCAAACCGCAGCTCGCTGGCCACCTGCGTGCGCAGCTTGTCCTGACGGCGCAGCAGTGCGCGTACCCGCGCCAGCAGTTCACGCGGATCAAAGGGTTTGGCCAGGTAGTCGTCCGCGCCCATCTCCAGGCCGATCACGCGGTCCGGTGCAGCCCCCATCGCCGACAGCATCAGGATCGGGATCGCCCTCGCCTGCAGCCTGCGGCAGACCGACAGCCCATCCTCACCGGGCATCATCCAGTCGAGGATGATCAGGTCCGGTCGTTCGGCCTGCAGCAGCACGTCCAGTGCCGCCGCATCCGCCGCCAGGCGTACCTGGTAGCCGTGCAGCAGCAGGTGGTCGGCGATGGCGTCGCGGATGCTGGCATCGTCGTCGACGACGATGACACGGATGGGAGTACTCATTCGGACAGTATCCAGCACCTGTGTATCAGGACGGTATCAACGCCGATATTCCGGCGATACGCCGCCGTGCGCCAATGGTCACCCACGATCACTGCGGAGTCTTCCCTTGCGCCTCTTCCTGTTGCCCCTGTTCGCCGCTCCCTTGCCTGCGCTCGCCTCCAACGCCGCCGCGCACATCCTGCCGATGTGGATGCAGGGCGGTCATCCGGCGGTGGCCGTCTCGCTGGACGGGCGCGCCGAACCGCTGCGCTTCGTGGTCGACAGTGCCGCGGGGGCAACGCTGGTCGATGCCCGCGTCGTGCGGCGCTATGGCCTGGAGGATGCGGATGCAGAGGTATCACAGGCGCAAGGGGCGAGTGCAGCTTCGGCGCGGTTGCAGCGCATGCGCAGCACGTCCTGGCAGCTGGGCAGCTGGCAGCTGCAGGCCCAAGCCATGAACGTGGATCTGTCATCGTTGCCGAAGGATGATGATCCAGCCATCGACGGCTTGATCGGCAACGATCTGACCGGGCGCTGGGACACCCGTTGGGACTTCGGCCGCAATCAACTGGCGCTGTGGACACCCGGCGGATTGAACCTGGAAGGACCGGGTTGCCAGCCCAATGCGCTGCCCGGCCGCACTGGCGGCCTGCGCCAGTTCGGCTTCATCACGCTTGCACTGGGCGCGCCCGCGGTGGACGCCATCGCCGTGGTCGACACCGGTGCCGCACAGACCGTCCTCAACGCCGAAGCCGCCCGCGCACTGGGGCTGCGCACCGACGGCAGCGACGCGCGGGTGCGGGTGCGTGAAAAGGGCACCGAAGGCCTGGGCGGCGGCAAGCAGGCAACCTGGCTGTACACCCTGCCCGGCATGACCGGCGGCGGCTGGCAGCACCCGTCGATGGAGGTCCGCATCAGCGAACTGCCGGTGTTCAAGGCGATCGGCCTGGAGGGCCGGCCGGCGCTGATCCTCGGTGCCGATGCAATGCGCGGCGGCCAGGTGGACATCGGTGCCGGCGCAGCACGGATCTGCCTGCGCCGGCCGCAGGCCGGCTGACAACTGGCGATGACGCCAGCGGCAGCCCGGCGTAGCATCACCGTGCGCCCCACCAGGAGTTCCACGCATGTGCCGTGCCACCCTGATGTTGCTGACGCTGCTCCCGCTGGCGGTACTGGCCGCGCCGCCACCCGTGCCCTCGCCCACTCGCATCGATGCCGAAGCACAGCGGCTGATGCAGGCGGCCCATGCGCGCGGGATGGCGCTGGCGGTGATCGATGACGGCAAGGTGGTGCATGTGGCCGCCTACGGTGAACGCAACGCCGCAGGCGAGCCGCTGCGCACCGACACCGTGATGTATGCCGCATCGCTCACCAAGATGGCCTTCGGCCACCTGGTCGCACAGCTGGCGCAGGACGGGGTGATCGATCTGGATGCCAGCATCGCCACAGCTCTGGACGTGCCGCTGCCAGACTACCCGCCCGAACCGAAAAAGTACGCCGACTACAGCGTGCTGGCGAGTGATGCACGCTGGCGCCGGCTCACGCCGCGAAAGCTGCTGAATCACGCCAGCGGCTTTGCCAACTTCGGCTTTCTCGAACCGGATGGCCGGTTGAAGTTCCACTTCGAGCCCGGCAGCCGCTACGGCTATTCCGGCGAGGGCCTGATCCTGCTGCAGTTCGTGATCGAACGTGGGCGAATGGGCGAGGATGTGGGTGCGTTGATGCAGCAGCGCGTGTTCGATCGCTTCGGCATGACGCGCACCAGCATGTCGTGGCGCGCGGATTTCGCCGGCAACCTGGCCGATGGCTGGACCGTCGAAGGCAATACAGAGCCGCACGATCAACGCAGCCGTGTGCGGGCGGCAGGATCGATGGATACCACCATCACCGACATGGCCCACTTCGCCGCCGGTTATGTGCGCGGCGATGGGCTGTCTGCGGCAATGCGCAGGGAACTGGTGCGGCCGCAGCTGCCGATCACCACCGCCAGCCAGTTCCCAACGCTGCAGCCGGAGCTGCCCGTTGCGCACCAGCACCGGGATCTGGCCGCGGGCCTGGGCGTGGTGACCTTCCGTGGCCCCCAGGGTGCAGGCTTCTACAAGGGCGGCCACGACGATGCGGTCGGCAACACTCTGGTGTGCATCGAGCGGCACAAACGCTGCGTGGTGATCCTGGGCAACGATGTACGGGCCGAGGCCACCTTCCCGGCACTGGTGGCGTTCGTGCTGGGTGATACCGGCGTGCCATGGCAGTGGGAGTACGGCGCGGCGAAGGCCTTCGTCGAATGAAGGCGCGATGATCCCTGGGCGGGGAGTGCGGAGGGATGGGAGCAACCATGCATGGCGTGTGGATCCACCTCACGCGTGGATACCTGCTCCGCTCAGCGCGCCTGCTCGAAGAACATCAGGTACACCAGCCGGCCATTCTCCGGGCGGTCGCCGAACGCTGGCCCGGCGGTATGCCAGAACCAGGGCCGCAGCAGCACCAGCCGGTTGAAACGCATCGGGATGCGCATGGTCATTTCCCACTGGCTGTCGTCGTTGCTGTCGCGCTCGATGATGTCACGATGCATGTCGCCGCCGTTGGCATAGCCCAATGCGGCCAGCTCCGCTGCATCCAGGGCCATGCGCTCGGTGCCGGTACGGCGGTGGCGGAAGAACTCGGTGCCGCCCTCGCAGTGCTCCGGTGCACTCAGGTAGAGGATGCCCGACCAGTGCGAGTGATCGGCGTGCACCTTGGCGCGGCCGGTGTCACCGGCCAGGGTAAGGCGGAACTTGCCGTGCGACTGCAGTGGGTTGACCGGCCGCAGCGGTTCGTTGACCAGCCGCGAGACCGCGCCGGACAGCCCGTCCAGTTCCAGCCGCTGCTGCGAATTGCGGCCGGGGAATGCGCCCTCCTGCACCGGATAGGTCAGGCCCAGCGCCGCCTGGCGCAGCCCCTGCGCATCGGCAGGAGAAAGGAAGTCGTCGACGACGATGAACGAGGTAGGCATGGCCACCGAGCGTAGCGATGCGCTGCTGCGGCGGCAACCGGGCAACGAAAAACCCCGCCTTGCGGCGGGGTTCTTCCTTGCATCGGGAGGGCGTGCCGACCAGGGTCGGCAACGACCGCCGGGGACGTGGACTTAGAAGTCCATGCCGCCCATGCCACCCATGCCGCCCATGCCACCGGCGCCACCCATGGCCGGCTCGTCCTTCTTCGGAGCTTCGGCAACCATGGCTTCGGTGGTGATCATCAGGCCAGCGATCGAAGCGGCGTTCTGCAGCGCCGAACGGGTCACCTTGGTCGGGTCCAGGATGCCGAACTGCAGCATGTCGCCGAACTCGCCGGTGGCGGCGTTGTAACCGAAGCTGCCGGTGCCTTCCTTGACCTTGTTGATGATGACCGACGGCTCGTCGCCGGCGTTGGCCACGATCTCGCGCAGCGGGGCTTCCATCGCACGCAGGGCGATCTGGATGCCGTGGTTCTGGTCTTCGTTGGCGCCCTTCAGGCCGGCCAGCGCGGTGATCGCGCGGACCAGGGCAACGCCGCCGCCCGGAACCACGCCTTCTTCAACGGCCGCACGGGTGGCGTGCAGGGCGTCGTCGACGCGATCCTTCTTTTCCTTCATTTCGATTTCGGTCGAGGCGCCGACCTTGATCACGGCAACACCGCCGGCCAGCTTGGCCACGCGTTCCTGCAGCTTCTCGCGGTCGTAATCCGAGGAGGTGTCCTGGATCTGGGTCTTGATCTGCGCCACGCGTGCATCAACGTTGGCCTTGTCGCCGACGCCGTCGATGATGGTGGTGTTCTCCTTGGAGACCTGCACCTTCTTGGCGCGGCCCAGGTCCTTGATGGTGGCCTTCTCCAGCGACAGGCCGACTTCTTCGGAGATCACGGTGCCGCCGGTCAGCACGGCCATGTCTTCCAGCATCGCCTTGCGACGGTCGCCGAAGCCCGGGGCCTTGACGGCCACGACCTTGACGATGCCACGGATGGTGTTGACCACCAGGGTGGCCAGCGCTTCGCCTTCAACTTCCTCGGCCACGATCAGCAGCGGCTTGCCGGCCTTGGCGACGCCTTCCAGCACCGGCAGCAGGTCACGGACGTTGGAGATCTTCTTGTCGTGCAGCAGGATGAACGGGTCATCCAGGTCAGCGGTCTGCGACTGCTGGTTGTTGATGAAGTACGGCGACAGGTAGCCGCGGTCGAACTGCATGCCCTTGACCACGTCCAGCTCGTTGTCCAGGCCCGAGCCTTCTTCAACGGTGATGACGCCTTCCTTGCCGACTTCCTTCATCGCGTCAGCGATGATCTGGCCGATCGATTCGTCCGAGTTGGCCGAGATGGTACCGACCTGGGCGATCGCCTTGTCGTCGGCGGTCGGCTTGGAGATGTTCTTCAGCTCGGCGACGGCGGCCGAGACGGCCTTGTCGATACCGCGCTTGAGGTCCATCGGGTTCATGCCGGCGGCAACGGCCTTGGCGCCTTCGCGGATCAGGGCCTGGGCCAGCACGGTGGCGGTGGTGGTGCCGTCGCCGGCATCGTCGTTGGTGCGCGAAGCAACTTCCTTCACCATCTGCGCGCCCATGTTCTCGAACTTGTCAGCCAGTTCGATCTCCTTGGCGACGGAGACGCCGTCCTTGGTGATGGTCGGCGCGCCGAAGCTCTTTTCCAGCACGACGTTGCGGCCCTTCGGGCCCAGGGTGGCCTTGACGGCATTGGCGAGAACGTTGACGCCGCGCACCATGCGCGAACGGGCGTCTTCACCGAAACGAATATCCTTGGCAGCCATTGCATTTACCTCATTGGTAGCGCCGGACGATGCCCGGCGGCTGGGAGTTTGGGATCAGGTTGAAACAGGTCGCGCCGGGGCTCAGCCGATGACGGCGAGCACGTCGTCTTCGCGCAGGACCTTGTATTCGACGCCTTCGCTCTTGTACGAGCTGCCGGCGTACTGGCCGTAGATGACCTTGTCGCCGACCTTCAGCGACGGCGCGCGCACGTTGCCGTTGTCCAGCGGCTTGCCCGGGCCGACGGCCACGACCTCACCCTTGGTGGACTTTTCCTTGGCCGAGTCGGGGATGACGATGCCACCGGCGGAGATTTCGTCGGCTTCGATCGGCTTGACCACAACGCGGTCGTGCAGCGGCTTGATGCTCATAGGAGACCTCTTAAGTGATTGATTGGTCTAAAAAAGTCCGGCGATGTTAGCACTCACCCCAGGCGAGTGCCAGAACCGCACGTGAAGAAACCCGACAACGTCGGGAGCAGGGCAGAGATGGAGCCCCGCCGCCCCCTTTCAAGGGCGGAATGAAAAAATTTTTCCGCCCGCGCGCCTCGGCCAAGGCGTCGGTCCTCGACAATTTCGGTGACAAGCGTCGCACTGTCAGATATCTGACGTTCATTTACGACAAAGTGTCACTGGATCGGCCTTAGGCTCGGTCAGGCATTCCCAATCACAAGGAGTAGTCGATGCGATTGCTGTCCCCGCTTGCCGCCGCCTGCCTGCTGGCACTGGCCGCCGCGCCGGCCCAGGCCGAGGTTTTCATCAACGAACTGCACTACGACGACAGCACCGCCGCCGGTGACGTCGGCGAAGCCATCGAGGTGGTCGCCACCGCGGGCGAGGACCTGTCCGGCTACCGCCTCTACCTCTACAACGGCAGCAATCCTTCGGCGGCCGCGGTCTACGTCAACAACCCGGTCCCGGCCGGCACCGCCGCCGGCTGCGGCAGCGCGACCATCGCCGTGGTCAACTACCCGACCAACGGCATCCAGAACGGCCCCAACGACGGCATCGCCCTGGTCGATGCCAGCGGCAAGGTGGTCCAGTTCCTCAGCTACGAGGGCGCCATCACCGCCTCCGGTGGCCCTGCCGCCGGCATGACCAGCCAGAACATCCCGGTGGCCGAGACCAACAGCACGGCCCCGGGCACCTCGCTGCAGCTGACCGGCAGCGGCAGCCAGTACACCCACTTCACCTGGGCCGAGTCGGCCAGGCAGACCTTCGGCAGCTGCAACAACGGCCAGACGTTCAGTGGCGGCGGCACGCCGGGCCCGAACACACCGCCGTCGGTCTCCACCACCACCCCGGCGCAGGGCAGCAGCACCTTCCCGGCCGCCGCCGACCTGGAAGTGGTGTTCAGCGAGACGGTGAACCTGGCCAGTGGCGCCTTCGCCCTGAGCTGCGGCACCTCCGGCAGCGTGCCGTTGACCTTCCCGGCCAGCGGCCGCAGCGTGAAGCTGTCCACCAACACTGCGCTGGTGGCCGGTGAGGCCTGCCGCTTCGACATCCGCGCCGCGCGCATCACCGACCTGCAGGGCGCGCACCCGGCCGCCGACAGCCGCATCGCCTTCACCGTGGCCAGCACCGGCGGCAATCCGGACCCGGGCAACCCGGGCGTGCCGGCCGGCTACTACTCCAAGGTCAACACCAGCAGCCCCAGCCAGCTGCGCTGCTCGCTGCATGCCACCATCAAGGGTCACACCGCCTACCCTTACAGCGGCTCGGGCACCAGTACCTGGACCATTCTGGAAATCGCCGACGAGGATCCGAACAATTCCGGCAGGATCCTCGATGCATATCGCAACCACAGCTACGCCAAGGTGACCGATCGCGCCGGCAGTGGCAGTGGCCTGAAGTACAACCGCGAGCACACCTGGCCGAACTCGCTGGGCTTTGCCACCACCACCGGTGACAAGGGCCTGCCGTACGCGCCGTATACCGACACCCACATGCTGTACCTGACCGACGCGCAGTGGAACGCCGACCGTGGCAACAAGCCGTTCGGCAAGTGCGACGCCAACTGCGGCGAGCGCGCCACCGAGGCCAACAACGGCCAGGGCGGCGGCAGCGGCGGCTATCCGGGCAACTCCAACTGGGTGCGCACGCCGGACGGCAACACCGGCACCTTCGAGGTGTGGGGCAAGCGCAAGGGCGACATGGCGCGTGCGGTGATGTACATGGCGATCCGTTACGAGGGCGGCAAGGATGCGGCCACCGGCCAGTCCGAGCCGGACCTGGAGCTGACCGACGACCGCAGCAAAATCGTCAAGACCAGCAGTTCGCCGGCCTACATGGGCCTGCTGTCCACGCTGATCGACTGGCACCTGTCCGATCCGCCGGATGATGCCGAGCGTGCGCGCAATGACGTGATCTACAGCTTCCAGGGCAACCGCAACCCGTTCATCGACCACCCCGAGTGGGCAACCCCGGCCCTGTTCACCTCGGCCAAGCCGGCCACCTGCCAGCTGGCCAACTGACCGCGCAACGCAGCGGTCCACGGCCGCCGCCGGGCCCTGACCCGGCGGCGGCCCTATACTCGGCGGTCATGTCGACCGTCGATCCCGTCCTGCTGCTGTTGACCACCTGCCCGGACCGGGCCAGTGCCGAGCGCATCGCGCACGCGCTGGTCGGCGAGCGCCTGGCGGCATGCGTGACCCGCCTCGATGGCGCGCAGTCGACCTACCGCTGGCAGGGCGAGGTGACCACCGACGCCGAACTGCAGCTGCTGGTGAAAACCACCGCGAGCCGCGTCGATGACGCAATTGCCCGGATCGTCGCACTGCATCCGTATGAACTCCCGGAGTGCATCGCGGTCGAAACCCGGGCCGGCCTGCCGGCGTATCTGGACTGGATCCGGGCACAGACCCGGGAGGACACTGATTGAAGACTCTGTTTGCGCGCGGCGCCACCTTGTGCGCCCTGTTGTGGCTCTCGCTGCCGGCCTTCGCGCTGGATGAGAAGGACCTGCTGCCGGTGGACCAGGCGTTCGCGCTGACCGCCATTGCCCCCGAACGGGGCCAGGTGCAACTGCAGTTCAAGATCGCACCGGGCTATTACCTTTATCGCCACCGCACCAGCGTCAAGGCCGACCCGGCCTTCAATGCCGGCGCGCTGCAGATGCCCAAGGGCGACAAGCACCACGACGATTTCTTCGGCGAAGTCGAGACCTATCGCGAGCGCCTGCAGGCCACCCTGCCCGGCACGCCGTCCGAGGCGGCCGGCACCATCAGCCTGGAAGTGCGTTACCAGGGCTGCGCCGATGCCGGTGTCTGCTACCCGCCGCAGAAGCGCGTGGTGCAGGTCACCCTGCCGGGCGCCGGTGCGGCGGCGGCGGTGCCTGCCGCGCGTGCCGGTGCGGCCAGCCCGTTCAACAACCCGCTGGCCGGTGCCGGCAACAGCGGTGGCCTGCGCCTGCCGGGCGCGGCCAACAACAGCCAGGCCCTGCCGCTGCCGTCGGAACAGGCGTTCGGCTTCGATGCCATCGCCAGTGACGGCAACACCCTGCTGCTGCGCTTCAGCCCAGCGCCCGGCTATTACCTGTATCGCGACCGCACCTCGCTGAAGCTGGAAGGCAGCGCCGGCGTGCTGGCCGGCAAGCCGCGCTGGCCAGCCGCGCAATCGCATCGCGACGAGCACTTCGGCGATGTCTCGGTCTACTTCAACCAGGTGGAAGTGCCGCTGCCGCTGCGCCGCACTGTCACTGATGCCGTCGACAGCACCCTGGTGGTGACCTTCCAGGGCTGCCAGACCGACGGCATCTGCTACCCGCCGATGACCCGCCGGGTGAAGCTGTCGATTCCCGCTGGCAAGCTGTCCGCCAGCATTGACCAGGCGCCAGCGCGCAACGAGGTGATCAGCCCGCTGCCCGCCGCCGGCGTGCCACGTGAATCCGCCAACGGCGCACCGTTGCGCCTGCTGCCGACCGTCCCCAACGACGGCATTGCCACTCCCGCCGCCAGCGGCAGTGAGGGCGCGCGCAATGAGTTCGCCGCCGACGCGCGCGATGGCAACGCACTGCGCACGCGCCCACCGGCGACAACCCCGAACCCGGACCGTTCGTTCGTCTGGGTGCTGCTGCTGGCGCTGGCCGGTGGCCTGGTGCTGAACCTGATGCCCTGCGTGCTGCCGATCCTGTCGCTGAAGGTGCTGAGCCTGGCGCAGAGTGGCGAAAGCCCTGAGCGGGCACGCAGCCATGCCCTCTGGTACACGCTGGGCGTGCTGGTCGCGTTCGCGGTGATCGGCGCGCTGATGGTGGGCCTGCGCGCGATCGGCAACGCCGTCGGCATCGGCTTCCAGCTGCAGCACCCGGGCGTGGTGGCGGCGCTGGCCTACATCATGTTCGCGGTGGGCCTGAGCCTGTCCGGCGTGTTCACCCTGGGCGGCGGCATCGGCAACCTCGGCCAGTCGCTGGCCAGCCGCAGCGGCCCGGCCGGCGATTTCTTCACCGGTGCGCTGGCCTGCCTGGTCGGCAGCGCCTGCGTCGGCCCGTTCATGGGCGGGGCGATCGCCTATGCCTTCATTGCCCCGCCGCTGAAGGCGATGACCGTATTCCTGTTCCTCGGCCTGGGCCTGGCGCTGCCGTTCCTGCTGATCGGCTTCGTGCCGGCGCTGGCACGCCGCCTGCCCAAGCCCGGCCCGTGGATGGAAACGCTCAAGCACGTGCTGGCCTTCCCGATGTATGCCACCGCGCTGTGGCTGCTGTGGGTGCTGGGCAAACAGCGCGGCGTGGACGGCATGGCACTGGTGCTGGGTGGCCTGCTGCTGTTCGCCTTCGGCCTGTGGCTGTTCGAGCGCAATCGCTGGACCGGCTCGCGTGCGGTGACCCTGCTCGGCGTGCTGCTGGCGATCGGCGCGCTGGTTCCTGCCTGGGGCGTGACCCAGCTGGCAGCGCCGGCACGCGCCGCACAGGCCGCCAGCGACAACGTGGTGGAGTATTCGCCGCAGTTGCTGGACCGCCTGCGTGCGGACAACCGCGTGGTGTTCGTCAACATGACTGCCGACTGGTGCGTGAGCTGCAAGGCCAATGAACGTGCCGTGCTGTCGCGGCCGGAGTTCAAGGAACTGCTCAAGCGCACCAACGCGGTGTACATGCGCGGTGACTACACCAACGTCGACCCGCAGATCACCACGTTCCTTGAAGAGCACAAGGCCGTGGGCGTGCCGCTGTACGTGGTGTACGGCCCGGGTGCGCCGCCGACCGTGCTGCCGACCCTGTTGACCCAGGCGGTGGTCGAGGAAGCGCTGCTGCGCACCGCACGATGAAGTGGCAACGGCCAGCGCTGCTGTGGACAGCGGTGCTGGCCGCCGGCCTCGGCCTGTGGGCCGGGCATCGATTCTCACCCGGCCCGTCTGCACCGGCCGCGGCAACGACGGCTTCCACAGCGACGGCCGTGAAGCCTACCCTGCAGGTGGGTGATCCCTTGCCGGCGCTGATCCTGCCGGACCTGGCGGAACAGCTGCTGGACCTGCGCGCCCGCTTCGCCGGCCGGCCGCTGCTGATCAATGTCTGGGCCAGCTGGTGTGCGCCCTGCGTGGAAGAGATGCCCGAACTGGCCCGCTTCGCCGAAGCCCAGGGCGACAACGGTGTGCAGGTGCTGGGCATTGCGCTGGATGCCCCGGACGACGTGCGCGCTTTCCTGCTGCGGGTGCCGGTGGACTACCCGATCGTGATCGAGACCCCGGGGCCGCGCGATGCCAGCGTGCAGCTGGGCAATACCCAGGGCCTGCTGCCCTACAGCGTGCTGTTCGATGCGCAGGGGCGGCTGGTGAAGGCAAAGCTGGGGCCGTTCGCCCACGGCGAGATCGACGGCTGGGTGAAGTGAGGGTGTTTTTTGCAGGGCTTGCAGCCCTGCACCCTGCTCAATGCAACGGCAACAGCCAAAGCCAAAGCCAAAGCGGGCGTTCCGTGGGTTGGCGGGGCGGTGTCGGAGTGCGGGGACGCTGCAAGTACGTCCCT
>NZ_JCACKF010000007.1:0-7947 GCF_059505245.1 Stenotrophomonas sp. | reverse complement strand
GGTTCTTTTCCCGTGGCTTTATATTGGGCCAGGGCCGGGGGCCGGGCCCCCGGGTTTTGTTCGCCCCGGCGGGGGGCGGGGTGTTGGGCACCCCGCCCCGCGCCCGGCTCTACCCGATGTCCGGACCCGGGGTCAGCCCTTCATCGTGCCCGTATCCAGCCAGCGCTGGTGCCACGACAGTGCTTCGGGCAACAGGTGCGGGGTGTGCTTGCCGTAGCTTTCGCGGCTGGCACGGTCGAAGTAATCCTGCAGCTGCGGGCGGAAATCCGGGTGCGCGCAGTTGTCGATCAGCACCTGCGCGCGCTTGCGCGGGGTCAGGCCACGCAGGTCGGCCAGGCCCTGTTCGGTGACGATCACCGACACGTCGTGCTCGGTGTGGTCGACATGGCTGGCCATCGGCACGATCGCCGAGATGGTGCCGTTCTTGGCAGTGGACGGGCTCAGGAACGCCGACAGGAAACCGTTGCGGGCAAAGTCACCCGAACCGCCAATGCCGTTCATGATCCGCGTGCCCATCACGTGCGTCGAATTGACGTTGCCGTAGATGTCCACCTCGATCATGCCGTTCATGCCGATGCAGCCCAGGCGGCGCACCAGTTCGGGATGGTTGGAGATCTCCTGCGTGCGCATGATGATGCGCTCGCGGTAGAAATCGATGTTCTCCTTGAACGTCTCGTTGGCCTGCGGGCTCAGCGCGAAGCCGGTACACGAGGCGTAGCTCAGCACGCCATCGCGCAGCAGGTCGAGCATGCCGTCCTGGATCACTTCGGTGAACGCGGCCAGGTCGCGGAAACCACTCCTGGCCAGGCCGGCCAGCACGGCGTTGGGGATGTTGCCCACGCCCGACTGCAGCGGCAGCAGGTTCGGCGGCAGGCGGCCCTTCTTCACCTCGTGCTTGAGGAACTCGATCAGGTGCGAGGCGATCTGTTCGCTGGTCGCATCGATCGGACTGAACGGGCTGTTGCGGTCCGGGCCGTTGGTGCGCACCACGGCCACGATCTTGTCCGGGTCGCAGCGCAGCGCGGTGTCGCCGATGCGGTCGTTGGCGTTCACCAGCGGAATCGGCTTGCGGTGCGGTGGCAGCGCGGTGCCGTAGTAGATGTCGTGCATGCCGTCGACGCCGGCCGGTTGCCATTCGTTGACCTCGACGATCACCTTCTTGGCCAGGTCCAGCCAGGTCTTGTTGTTGCCGACCGAGGTGGAGGGCACCAGCGAGCCATCTTCGCGGATGGCCGAGACTTCGATCACGGCGGTATCGATCTCGCCGTAGAAGCCGAACCACACGTGCTGGGCGACGTGGCTGAGGTGGATATCGATGTAATCCAGCTTGCCCTCGTTGATGCGGTTGCGCGCATCCGGATCGCTCTGGAACGGCATGCGCATGGCGATGCCATCGGCCTTGGCCAGCGCGCCATCGAGTTCCGGCGCGGTGGAGGCGCCGGTCATCAGCTTGATCTGGAAGGGCTGGCCCTGGGCGTGCACCGCTTCGATGCGGCGGGCCAGTTCGACGGGAACGGCCTTGGGATACCCGGAGCCGGTAAAGCCGCTCATGGCCACGGTTTCACCGGGCTGGATCAGCGCGGCTGCGGCCTCGGCGGAGACCACGCGGTCACGAAGACGCGCGTTGGCGATGCGATCAACAGACATGACGACAGTGTTTCTGGGGGGAAACCCGATTATCGGCCATCCTCATCCGTACGGGGGGTTCTACCTTCGTGGAATGGCTTTTCCCCATCGGGGTCACCCATACCCACCGGTTTTGTTTTGCAGTGCAGCGTGCAAAGTGCTTTCGCAGCCCGCACGATGGCCCTGCATCCCGACGTGGGGGAGGGAGCAGAGCCCGCTGGCAGTTCGCTGCAAGCGGGCTTTTTTGTTGCCTGCCGCCCAGTATGAATGCGCGGCACCCCTTCGGGGTCGGATCCTTTTGCCAAGGGCAAAAGGCTCTGACCCCAGCAGCGGCATCAACCGGCGGCACCTCGGGGTCAGAGCCCTTCGCCGTTGGCAAAGGGATCCGACCCCGCGAGAATCAGCGCATGACCCTCGCCCCCGCTGACCTGCCCGCCTCCCTGCAGCCCCTTGCCGACCGCGCCCTGGCGCGCCTGGCCCAGGTCCTGCCCGAGCCCGTTCCTGCCGAGCTGCTGCCGCTGCTGACCCGGCTGGCGGTGGCCAGCGACTTCGCGCTGGACACCCTGGTGCGGCAACCGGCGCTGCTGGCGCAGCTGGCCGCGCCCGGCTGCCCGCCGATCCCGGCGCCGGTGCTCGATCCGCTGCAACCCAGCGACTGGCCGGCACAGCTGCGGCGCTGGCGCACCGCGATGTCCACGCGGCTGATCTGGCGTGACCTGGCCGGGCTGGATGACGTGGCGCAGACCCTGGCTGGCGCCACCACCCTGGCCGAGGATTGCCTGCGGCTGGCGCTGGACGCCCTGCAGCAGGAATTCGCACAGCGGCACGGCGTGGTCCGTGATGGCGCAGGCGTCCCCCAACAGCTGGTGGTATTCGGCCTGGGCAAGCTCGGCGGTGGCGAGCTCAACTTCAGTTCCGATATCGACCTGGTCTATGCGTACCCGCAGGGCGGCGAATCCGACGGTCCGCGCGCGCTGGCCGCCGAGGAATATTTCGCCCGCCTCGGCCAGCGCCTGGCCAAGCTGCTGGACGAAACCACGGTCGATGGCTTCAGCCACCGCGTCGACCTGCGCCTGCGCCCGTTCGGCAGCGCCGGTCGCGTCGCGCTGTCGTTCGCGGCGATGGATCAGTACTTCCAGCGCGAAGGCCGCGACTGGGAGCGCTATGCGTGGCTGAAGGCGCGCGCGGTGGCCGGCGACATCGACGCCGGCGAAGCGTGGTTGCAGACCCTGCGCCCATTCGTATACCGCCGCTACCTGGATTTCACCGCGCTCGACGGCCTGCGTGAGATGAAGGCGGCGATCACCGCCGAAGTCGCGCGCCGCGAGCTGCACGAAGACATCAAGCGCGGCGCCGGTGGCATCCGCGAAATCGAGTTCCTGTGCCAGGCGCTGCAGCTGATCCGCGGTGGCCGCGAGCCCGCGCTGCGCGAGCGCCGCCTGCTGGTGGCACTGGACGCGCTGGTGGCCGCCGGGCAGATTGCGCCCGACGATGGCAGCGCGCTGCGTGAGGCCTACCTGTTCCTGCGCCGGTTGGAGAACCGCCTGCAGATGCTGCGCGACGCGCAGACCCACGTGCTGCCCAGCGACGCGCTGGACCGCGCGCGCATTGCCATCGGCCTCGGCTACCCGGATTGGGAGGTACTGCGCGCGGCCCTGGCCGAACAGCAGCAGCGGGTCAGCACCGAATTCGCCGCGCTGCTGGCCCCGCGCAAGGGCCAGGCCGCGCCCGACGCGCTGGCCAACTACTGGCGCAGCCTGCCCGAGGGCAGCAACGCGCCGTTGCTGGCCGAAGCCGGTTTCCTCGATGCCAATGGCGCCGATCAGTCGCTGCGCGATTTCGCCCAGGGCACCGGCGTGAAGTCATTGTCCGACGCCGCGCGTGCACGGCTGGATCGCGTACTGCCGGCGCTGCTGCATGCGGCCACGCGTTCGCCGCAGCCCGATGCCGCGCTCAAGCGCGTGCTTGGCCTGCTGCAGGCGGTGCTGCGCCGGACCAGCTATCTGGCGCTGCTGGACGAACAACCGAGCGCGCTGGCGCGTCTGGTCGATGTGCTGGCGCGCAGCGCGCTGCTGGCCGAGCGGCTGGTCGCGTATCCGCTGCTGCTGGATGAACTGCTGGATGTGCGCGTGTCCGGGCCGATGCCCGATGCGGCCGGCATGCTGGCCGAATGCCAGCAGGTGCTGGCGGTGGAAGATCCCGAATCGGCACTGCGCTGGCTCAACGAGACGCGGCTGGCGCTCAGTTTCCGCATGGCGATGGCCACGCTGGACGGCCGCCAGGGCGCGGTGGACAGCACGCGGCAACTGGCCGAACTGGCGCAGGCGGTGGTGGTCACCGTGCTGGCGATGGCCGAGGCGGACATGCGCGCCGCGCACGGCGCGATTCCCGGTGGACGTTTCGCGATCATCGGCTACGGCAGCCTCGGCGGGCTTGAACTGGGCTTCGGTTCCGACCTGGACCTGGTATTCCTGCACGACAACCCGGCCGGCGTGGAGGCTAGCGACGGCGCGCGTCCGCTGGAGCCGGGGCGCTGGTATGCGCGGCTGGCGCAGAAGGTGATGGCGCTGCTCGGTGCGGTCACCGCCGCCGGCCGCCTGTACGACATCGACGTGCGCCTGCGCCCGGATGGTGGCAAGGGTTCGCTGGTGTCTTCGCTGGCCAGTTACACCGAATACCAGCGCGAACGTGCGTGGACCTGGGAACACCAGGCGCTGGTGCGCGCGCGTGGCGTGGCCGGCGATGCCAGCCTGCTGGCCGATTTCGAGCAGGTGCGTGCACAGACGCTGGGGAGTGAGCGCGACATGGAGGTGCTGTATGCCGACGTGCTGAAGATGCGTGGGCGCATGCGCACCGAACTGGACCGCAGCGACGCCGCACGGCTGGACCTGAAGCAGGGTGCGGGCGGCGTGGTGGACCTGGAATTCCTGCTGCAGACCGGTGTGCTTGCGCGCAGTGCGCGGCACGTGGCGTTGCTGCAGCCGCGCGATACGCCGTCGTTGATCGATGCGTTGGCTGGTGCTGGTTTCCTGCCCGATGCCACCGCGCAGGCGCTGCATGGCGCGCACGCCACGCTGTTGGACGTGGGCCTGGCCTGCACACTGGACCGGCGCCCGCGGCTGGCCCCGACCACGCCGGCGATTGAAGAGGCGTGTGCAGCGATTGCGGCGGCGTGCAGAGCGGCAGAGCTGCCGTTCGCCTGAGTGCCGGATGGCGGAGGACTGCAGTTGGTAGATGCCAACCTTGGTTGGCATGAATGCCAAGCGCCAACCAAGGTTGGCGACTACCGGATCAATGGCCCTGCGATGGCCCGCTGTTGGTAGGTGCCGACCACCGGTCGGCACCCACCGGCTCAATGGCCCTTCGATGGCACGCCGTTGGTAGATGCCAACCTTGGTTGGCATGAATGCAAAGCGCCAACCAAGGTTGGCGACTACCGGATCAATGGCCCTTCGGTGGCCCGCTCCTGGTAGGTGCCGACCGTTGGTCGGCACAATCTGTCGGCAGCGATGAGTTCTGCAGGGCGTGTCGACCAACGGTCGGCACCCACCGGATCAATGGCGGTCAGCTGGTGGCGCGCAGCGGCGCCATCTTCCACAACAACGCGCGGAACGGGGCCAGCAGGCAGACACCGATCGCCAGCTTCACTGCCAGGTCGCCGGCGGCCCAGCTCACCCACGGCAAGGTAGAACCGGCAAACGCGATCGACCAGAAAAGGGTGGTGTCCACCGTCGCGCTGCAGGTGGTGGCCACCATCGGTGCGCGCCACCAGCTGCCGCGGCGCAGGCGGTCGAACACGGTGATGTCCAGCAGCTGGGCCACGATGAACGCCGAGCACGAGGCAATGGCGATGCGCGGGGTGGCCACCCAGATCGACAGCAGCACCGCCACCGCGAAACCGATCCACGCCACGCGGCGCGCCGGGCCCGGGCCGAAGCGGCGGTTGATCAGGTTGCTGACCAGGAACGCGACCGGATAGCTGAAGGCGCCCCAGGTCAGCCAGTCGTTGATCGGGTACTGCACCAGCACGTTGGACAGCAGCACCACTGCACCCATGGCCAGTACCGCCAGCACCAGGGCGCGCGGGGTCAGCGGGGCAAACAGAGGGGCAGGACGCACGGACATGGCGAGCCAGGGGGACAAAGGGGATCGCCCATTATCCGCCCGGCCTGCGGCAAAGCCAAAACCTGTCGTTCAGCTTTACAGCGCTTCACTCATCACATCACCGGCGGCATAGGCCGTCGGCACATAGGCCAGGGTCTGGCCCTGCGCGCTCTTCACGTTCCAGCCGGCACCGGCCTCGGTGGGGTCGAAATGCACCCGTTGCCCGACCACGAAGGCTGCAGTCGGGTTCTCGCCCGGCGGCTGCACCGGCCAGCGCAGGGTGGCGGTGTGGTCGGCCTTGTCCGGTACCTGCAACTGCACCTGGCGTTCGCCCGTGGGCGTGGTCTCCACCTTCTTCACTTCCATTGGCGGCAGCGGCACCGCCTTGGTGCGGGTCGCCCTGGCATTGCGTTCGCTGGCCTTGAACGGCGCCTTGGACAGTTCGGACAGGCCCATCGAGGCCGCCATCGGCAGCGACAGCACCACGAATGAGGTCACGATCACGCTGGCCTCGCTGCTGTTCAACTGCGGCGCGGCGCCGGCATGGACGGTGGGCACCAGCAGCGCGGAGAGCAGCAGGGCAGAAGCGGGAACGCGCAGGCAACGGAACATGGAGACCTCCTGGTCAGCGTGGGGACGGCGGCTCAGCGCCGGGTATCGAAGATGTCGCGCGGGCCGGTGGCCTCGGGCAGGTATTCCAACGGGCGGCCCTGGTTGTCCTTCAACTGCCAGCCCTGGTCCGCGCCGGTCGGTTCGAAGTTCACGGTCTGGCCCACGGTGAACTGCACGGCCGGGTCGCCGATGCCGCGCGGGTACTGCATCGATGCGGTGTTCTGCGGATCGTTGGCATCGCGCAGCAGCACTTCGCGGCGGCCATCGACGGTGGTGGCAATCGCGCTCACCTCCATCTGCGGCAGCTTGATCTGCTGCGGGCGGGCCAGCGGCTGGCCGGCATCGGCGGCATCCTGGGCTTCCTTCGCCGCGGCGGCGCGGACCGAGGCCACCATCTGCGTGGACATTTCCAGGCTCGGTCCCTGCGGGCCCGGGTCATGGATGATCACGATGCGGCGTTCGGCATGGGCGGCCGATGACCAGGCCAGCGCGGTGACGATCAGCATCGATACCAGGGAGTTGTGCAGCAGACGCATGTCGTTCTCCTTGCGGGATTCAGGGCGAGGCGGCGGTGGCACCGGCCACCGGCACATGGGGGATCACCAGTTCCTGCTGCAGCTGGCTGCGCTGGTGCAGGAAGTCGAACGCCGATTCCACCGTCACCACCGAATAGTTGCCGGAGATGCGTTCGCCGGCCGGATGGTCGGTGGTGGTGGCGTTGGCCACGAACAGGCGCGCACCCACGCGCTTGCCCAGGCCGATATGCAGCACGCTGGGCTGGTACTTCTGCTGGCGCAGCCACTGCTGTGCCTGTTCGCGCTTGACGATGGCCGGCGCGCCTTCGGCCTGCGCCATCGCCGCCGCCAGCACTTCCAGCACCCACTGGTTGGAGTTCTGGTAGTCGGTGGCGAACGGGTAGGCGACCACGTTGTACTTGGTTTCGTGCAGCGCCTTGGGCTGGATCGACGGCGGCACCAGCATCGCGCGCAGTGCGGCACGCAACGGTGCCGACGGCACGCCGATGCGCAGGTCGGTATGGCCGCCGCTCTCGCCGACGAAGTTGCCGAGGCCCTCGTGGTACAGCTGCGAGCTGTCGGTCTTGCAGCGGTTGAGCAGGTGCATCGCGCGCCAGCGGCCGTCGTCCTCGCGCAGCAGGAAGGCCAGGTGGCTGTGGCGCAGGCCATAGCGGCTCAGGTCCTGGCCACCGCGCGCGGCCACCACCACGTCCACATCGGGCAGCGCGTCCAGGCGTTCGGCGGTGGTCCAGGCCACGTCCAGCATCGCCGCCTGCGACGCCACGCTGGGGGAGCGCTCGCGGCAGGCGGTGCTGTTGGCCCAGGCCGGTGCGGTCGCCAGCAGGCTGGCGATCAGCAGCGCGGCGCGGGGCAGGCGGGAAAAACGATCCATGTCGGTACCTTCAACGGCGGGCAGGCCCGCGCGCCGATCATACGCTGCTCAGCGCAGCGGGCGATCCACGCCCTTGCGCCGCGCAATCGGGTAGTGCCGGGCGCCGGCCGGGCCCCCCGCGGGTTTGGGAAGCATTGAGCGGTTGCGCGGCCCCGCCCCCCCCAAAGGGGAACAGGGGGGGGGGACCCGGCCCCCGGG
>NZ_JCACKF010000006.1:0-7972 GCF_059505245.1 Stenotrophomonas sp. | reverse complement strand
GGTTTACGGCATGGGAAACCGCTACCACCCCTCGCGGGTCGTGCCGGCCGCTGGCCGCCAACCGCAGAATTCCAGGGGCGCATCATGCGGTTGCCGGCCCGCGGCCGGCACTACCACGCAGGTATCATCGCGGTGAACGCCCTGATTTCTGGAGACACCGATGAACCCGCTGCGCCCCTTCCGCGACAAGATGCCCGTCCTCGGCGAGCGCGTGTACATCGATCCGGCCTGCACCCTCATCGGTGACGTGGAACTGGCCGAGGACGTATCAGTGTGGCCGGGTACGATCATCCGCGGCGACGTCAATTACGTCCGCATCGGTGCGCGCACCAATGTGCAGGACGGCACCATCATCCACGTCAGCCACCACAGCCCGTACAACAAGGCCGGCTACCCGACCCTGATCGGCGAAGGCGTGACCGTCGGCCATGGCTGCATCATCCACGCCTGCACCATCGGTGATTACAGCCTGATCGGCATGGGCGCCTGCATCCTCGATGGCGCCCGTGTGGAACGCCATGGCTTCGTCGGTGCCGGAGCGGTGGTCGGCCCGGGCAAGGTGGTCGGTGAAGGTGAGCTCTGGGTGGGCAACCCGGCCCGCCCGGCGCGCACGCTGAGCGACAAGGAGATCGAGTCGCTGCACTATTCGGCCGACCACTACGTGCGGCTGAAGGACGAATACCTGGGCTGAACGGCCAACGCCGCCATGCGGCTCTGCTAAAGTCTGGGCCCGACCAGGACCTGTCGAGACCCCCATGCCTGTGGCTGCCTGCCGGAGAGGACTCCGCCGCCCACAACGAAGGCCATCGCACTGATGGCCGCACCGATGCTCGATACCTACCGCGAGGTGGTGACGCCGGAGGGTGTGCCGCTGCAGTTGCCGGCGGCCGGACCGGTGCCCCGGGCGATGGCCTGGCTGATCGATCTGGGCGTGCGCATCGCGGTGCTGGTGCTGATGTCGATTCCGCTGGCACTGCTGGATTCGTTCGGCTCCGGGCTCGGCCTGGTGCTGATGTTCCTGGTCTACTGGGCCTACCCGATCGTCTGCGAAGCGCGGTGGGGCCGCACCCTGGGCAAGCGCGCACTGGGCCTGCGCGTGCTCGCGCGCGATGGCGCGCCGGTGGGCTGGATGGCCGCCATCACCCGCAACCTGCTGCGCACCGTGGACATGCTGCCGTTCGGCTATGCACTGGGCCTGATCAGCAGCCTGTTCGATTCCCACGGCCGCCGCCTCGGCGACCTGGTGGCCGGTACCGTGGTGGTGCATGCACCGGTGCTGTACCTGCCGCCTCCGCCCACCATCGACAGCGTGCTGGCCCCGCCGCAGCCGCTGCGACCGGAAGAACAGGCGGCGCTGATGGCCTTCGCCGAGCGCGCGCCGCGGCTGTCGGCGGCACGCCAGCAGGAACTGGCCGGCATTGCCGAGCCACTGACCGGCACCCACGGCCAGGTCGGCGTGCTGCGCCTGTATGCCATGGCCAACTGGCTGCTGGGGCGGCGATGAAGCAGGAACAGTTCGTCGCCCGCTACCAGCAGGAATGGCAGGACCTGGAACACTGGCTGCTGCTGCGCGCCGGTGCTTCGCGCCGCACGCGGCGCAAGGCCAGCGCGCTCGCGCTGGACGATACCGCCTTCCCGCAGCGCTACCGGCGCCTGTGCCAGCAGCTGGCGCTGGCCCGCGAGCGTGGCTACAGCCCGCAGCTGGTGCAGCGCCTGCAGCAGTTGATGCAGCAGGGCCACAGCGTGCTGTACCGCACGCCGCCGACGCGCTGGCGCGGTGCGCTGGAATTCCTGGTGGCCGACTTCCCGTTGCTGGTGCGCAGCCAGGCGCGCAGCATGTGGGTGGCGCTGGCGATGTTCGCGCTGCCGGCGCTGGCCTGCTTCGTGCTGGTGCAGGTCTATCCGGACCTGATCCACATGGTGATGGACAACCGCCAGATCGCCGAGATGGAGCGCATGTACGATCCGGCCGCCGAGCGCCTGGGACGCGACAGCGGCACCGACTGGATGATGTTCGGCCACTACATCCTCAACAACATCAGCATCGCCCTGCGTACCTTCGCCAGCGGCCTGCTGGCCGGCCTGGGCACGCTGCTGGTGCTGCTGTTCAACGGCGTGATCATCGGTTCGGTGGCGGGCCACCTGCAGCACATCGGCCATGGTGATCCGTTCTGGCGCTTCGTCGCAGGCCATGGTGCCTTCGAGCTGACCGCGATCGTGATCGCCGGCGGTGCCGGCCTGCAGCTGGGCATGAAACTGCTGGCACCCGGCCGGCGCAGCCGCCTGGATGCACTGGTCGAGGGCGGCCGCATCGGTGCGCGCCTGTGCCTGGGCGTGGCGTTCATGCTACTGGTGGCCGCGTTCATCGAAGCCTTCTGGTCGTCGATTGCCGACGTGCCGGCGTGGGGCAAGTTCAGCGTGGCCGGCATGCTGTGGGCCGGCGTGCTGCTGTGGCTGTGGCGCGGCGGACGCGGAGGCGGCCATGCGCATTGATCACCTGGACGTGGTGCTGCGCGCGCGCAGCGGCTGGGAAGCAATGGAGCTGGGCAGCGCCCTGTCGCGCCGCCACGCACGCGCGGTATGGGGCAGCTGGCTGCTGGCCAGTGCGCCGCTGTTCGTGGTCTTCAACGCGCTGGGCTGGTGGCTGGATGCATTCGGCTGGGCGTGGCTGGCGATGTGGTGGTGCAAGCCGCTGTTCGAACGGGCGCCGCTGTACGTGCTGTCGCGTGGCATCTTCGGCGAGCCGGTCGGTACGCTGGCGGCCCTGCGCGCGCAACGCAGCTGGGGCAATGCAGGTTTCTGGGGCTACCTGGGCTGGCGCCGTTTCAGCGTGCTGCGCAGCCTGTGCCTGCCGGTGAACCTGCTGGAGGGCAATGCGCCGGCCCAGCGCGGTGCACGCCGCCGTGCCGTGGCCGCTGGTGCGGCGGGTGCCGCCGCCGTGCTGACCGTGGCCTGCATGGCGTTTGAAGCGGTGCTGGTGTCCGGTGCGATCGGCGCGGTGTTCATGTTCATGCCGCTGGAGCTGATGTCCGAATCATGGCGTGCCGCGTGGGACATGATCGGCCAGGACACACCCGCCTGGGCGCGGGCGGGCTTCAACCTGGCGTGCTGGCTGGCCTCGGTGCTGATCGGTCCGTTCTACGTCGGCGCCGGCTTCGGCCTGTACTTGAACCGGCGCACGCAGATGGAAGCGTGGGACGTGGAGATCGCCCTGCGCCGCCTGCGCGAGCGGCTGCTGCCGGCGGCATCGACGCTGGCGCTGCTGCTGTGCCTTGCCCTGCCGCTGGCCTCCGCGCCAGTACATGCGCAGGACGCGCAGACGGCCGCAGAACAGGCGGACGATGCCGGAGAGGACGAGGACAGCGCGGAGGAACCGGCCACTGCGGCGAACGATCCGGCCAATGCACCGGCCATGATCTTCGGTGCAGCGCCAGTGGACACCGCCGGCTTCCGCCAGGCGGTGAACCGCGCCTATGAGGACCCGCTGCAGCGCCCGACCCGCCAGGTCACGCGCTGGAAGCCGATCGAGCAGGCCGAGGAAAAAAAGAAGGAAGACAAGCAGCTGCAGCGTGACACCAACAGCAAGGGTGAACGCAAAGCGCGCAAGGACGGCATCGCCTGGCTGGCACGCCTGGCCGAGTGGGGCCTGTGGGGCCTGCTGGGCGTCCTGCTGCTGGTGCTGCTGTTGACCGCACGGCTGTGGCTGCCGTGGCTGCGCGGCAGTGGCCGGCGCAAGGCCGAGGCCGCACCGCAGGTAGTGGAAGAACCGGTGGAACTGCCGGTCGTGCTGCCGCCGGACGTGGCCACCCAGGCCGGCCTGCTGTGGGACCAGGGGCGGCCGCGGCAGGCGCTGGCCCTGCTGTACCGCGCCAGCGTGCGCACGGTGGGCGAGCGCAGCGGCATCGCGCTTCCGCCCGGTGCTACCGAAGCGCAATGCCTGCGCGCGTCGCGGCGAATGCCCGATGCCACCGACCGTGACCTGTTCGCGCGCATCGTGCGCATGTGGCAGTACGCCGCCTACGGTGGCCGCCTGCCCAGCCGCGCCGATTTCGATGCATTGGCCGATACCCTGCGCCGGCAGTACAGGTGGCTGGCATGAGTCCGCGCCTGTTCTGGTCGCTGCTGCTGGGCGCGCTGGTGCTGTTCGGCGTGCCGCTGACGATCCTTTACCTGCGCACGCACGAACGCGTGACCGAGACCGTGCAGCTGCCGCCGCAGGGCGAAGCTGGCTACAACCCGCTGTACGTGCTGGGCCAGGCCCTGCGTGCCGATGGCATCGAGGTGCACTCGCGGCCGCGGCTGGACCTGCAGCAGATGGCGCTGGGCCCGCACGATACGGTGGTGCTGCTGCAGGACAGCAGCGAACTGCCGGCACCGGCGGCCAGGGCCCTGCTGGCCTGGGTTGATGGTGGTGGCCATCTGCTGGTGCGTACGCCGCCGCCCGCCGAGGACGACGCCAGCAGCACGCAGGGGCCCCTGCTGGACCAGCTGGGCGTGGAAAGCCTGTATCAGCAGAGCGACTGCCAGCCATTCCACGTCATCGATGATCCCAGCCACGTCGAGTTCTGCGGTGGCCGTCGCTTCACGCTGGGCTTTGCCGCCAATGCGCGGGCCGAACGGCGCTGGGGCAACGAGCACAGCCTGGTGTTCGCACGCCTGCACCATGGCCAGGGCAAGGTGAGCGTGCTGGCCGACATGGAATTCATGCGCGGCGAGGTGGATTCGCCGGCGGCACGCCTGGCGTCGGCCGCAGGCAAGGCCAGTGATGGCCTGCACGATCTCTCGCACCGCGACCTGACCCGTTACCTGCTCGACCCGAATTACGGCAAGGGAGCGTTCTGGCTGGTCTATGCCAGCCGCCCGCCGTCACTGTGGGCGCGCCTGTTCTACCAGGGCTGGCCGCTGTGGGCGCCGCTGCTGCTGGCCCTGCTGGGCTGGTTGTGGGCCCGCTCGCAGCGCTTCGGCAGCCTGCTGCCGTCGCCGGTGCTGGAACGCCGCTCGCTGCTGGAGCACGTGCGTGCCAGTGGCGAGCTGCTGCTGCGCTTCGGCCACGGCACGCGCCTGTACGACGCCGTGTTCGCCCTGTTCCTGCATCGCCTGCGCCTGCGCGCACCGGTAGCCGCTGCACTGGACGGTGCGCCGCGCGATCAGGCCATCGCCGAGCTGCTGAAATGGCCGCAAGGCCGTGTTGCCAGCGCGCTCACGCCCCCGCCACCGCACGATTCCTCCGCCCTGCGCGAGCGCATCCGCTTGCTGCTCCAGATGAGATCCCTGCTATGACCGAAGTCCCCGAGCTGCCGGCGGCCGCCAACGCCCGCCTGATCGAACGCGTCGATGCCATCCGCACCGCCGTTGGACACGCCTTCATCGGCCAGGCCGATGTACTGGACCAGATCCTGGTGGCGCTGCTGGCCGGTGGCCACGTGCTGATCGAAGGCGTGCCCGGTCTGGGCAAGACCCTGCTGGTGCGTGCACTGGCACAGGCCCTGGAGCTGGACTACGGGCGCGTGCAGTTCACCCCCGACCTGATGCCCAGCGACGTCAGTGGCCACGCGGTGTACGACCCGAAGAGCGAGAGCTTCAAGATCCGTCGCGGCCCGGTGTTCACCAACCTGCTGCTGGCCGACGAGATCAACCGTGCCCCGGCCAAGACCCAGTCGGCCCTGCTGGAAGTGATGCAGGAAGGCCAGGTGACCATCGAAGGCAAGGCCTTCACCCTGGCGCCGCCGTTCATGGCGCTGGCCACGCAGAACCCGCTGGAACAGGAAGGCACCTACCCGTTGCCGGAAGCACAGCTGGACCGCTTCCTGCTGAAGGTGCTGATCGACTACCCGCAGCTGGAGGACGAGAGGCGCATGGTGACCGCGATCACCAGTGGCCGTGCCGCCAGCGATTTCGACCTGAGCCAGGTGCCGCGTGTATTGGGGGCCGGCGAGCTGCTGGAACTGCAGCGCGCGACCGCGGCGATCACCGTCGATGACGAAGTGATCGACTACGCGGTACGGATTGTGGCGGCCACGAGGCAGTGGCCGGGCATCGCGGTCGGCGCTGGCCCCCGCGGCAGCATCGCGCTGGTGCGTGCCTCGCGCGCGCAGGCGGTGCTGGCCGGCCGTGACTTCGTCACGCCGGACGACGTGCGCGACATTGCGCGCCCGGCGCTGCGCCACCGCATTGCACTGGCCCCGGAGCTGCAGATCGAAGGCCAGGACGCCGACGACGTGCTGGGCGCGCTGCTGGCCAAGGTGGAAGCACCGCGCCGATGAGACCGGCCCCGCTGCTGCTGGCGCTGTTGCTGGCCTGGGCTGCCCTGGGCGGCCTGGTGCTGGGCGGGTGGCTGCCGCGCTGGAGCTGGGCGCTGGCAGCCGTCGTCATCGCGCTGCCCGCCTTGTGGGATCTGTGGCGGCAGTCGCGGCGTCCGTCGCCGCAGGTACAGCGCGAGCTGCCCGAAGCGCTGGCGCTGGGCGTGCGCCGCGAGGCGGCGCTGCGCCTGCAGGCCGAGCAATCGATGACGGTGCAGGTGTTCGACCTGGTGCCCGGCGGCTGGCCGCTGGAAGCGCTGCCGCAGCGCGTGCGCCTGCAGGCCGGTACGGCGTCCACCCTGCACTACCACCTGCAGCCGCTGCAGCGTGGGCACTTCCGCTTCGAGGGGGTGCACCTGCGCATGCGTTCGCCGTGGCGCCTGTGGTGGCAGCAACGCACGCTGCCGCCGGCGCTGGAGGTGCGGGTCTATCCGAACTTCGTGCCGCTCACCCGCTTCGCATTGTTCAGTGCCGACCAGGCCTCGCGGCTGGTCGGTGCGCACGTGAAGCGCCGCCGTGGCGAAGGCACCGATTTCCACCAGATGCGCGAGTACCGCATCGGCGACAGCCTGCGCCAGCTCGACTGGAAGGCCACCGCCCGTGCGCGCAAGCTGATCTCGCGCGAATACCAGGACGAGAAGAACCAGCAGCTGCTGCTGATGCTGGACAGTGGCCGGCGCATGCTGGCCAGCGAAGGCGGGCTCTCGCACTTCGACCATGCCTTGAACGCCTCGCTGGTGGTGGCTTACCTGGCGCTGCGCCAGGGCGACGCTGCCGGCCTGTACGCTGCCGGTGGCGAACGCCGCTGGGTGGCACCGCAGCGCGGCATGGGTACGGTCGAGCACCTGCTGCGCGCCAGCTACGACCTGCAGCCACGCGCGGTGGCCACCGATTACCTGGCCGCCGCCACCGAGGTGTCGCTGCGCCAGCGCCGGCGTGCGCTGGTGATGCTGGTCAGCAACGTGCGTGATGAGGACATCGAAGACCTGCTGGCGGCAGTGCGCCTGCTGCAGCGGCGCCACCTGGTGTGCGTGGCCAGCCTGCGCGAACGCGAGCTGGACGGCGCACTGGAGGGCGAGGTGCAGACACTGGAAGACGCCACCCAGGCCGGTGCCGCCGCGCTGTACCTGCAGCAACGCGCGAAGGCGCATGAGGCCCTGCGCAGCGAAAAGGTGATGGTGCTGGACGTGACCGCCGATGCCCTGCCCGGCGCGCTGGTGGAACGCTATCTGGCGGTGAAGCGCGAAGGGCTGCTCTGATACCCGCGATCGCTCTGGTAGGTGCCAACCTTGGTTGGCACGAAATCCACAGCGCCGACCGAGGTCGGCATCTACCAAAACCGGTTGCCGGCCAGCGGCCGGCACTACCCCTGCAACAACCGATGCATCGCCCTGGTAGGTGCCAACCTTGGTTGGCACGAAATCCACAGCGTCGACCAAGGTCGACATCTACCAAAACCGGTTGCCGGCCAGCGGCCGGCGCTACCCCCTGCAACAACCGATGCATCGCCCTGGTAGGTGCCAACCTTGGTTGGCCCGCCCACAGCGCCGACCAAGGTCGGCATCTACCAACGGCGGTTACCGGCCAGCGGCCGGCACTACCCCCCGCAACAACCGCCGCATCGCCCTGGTAGGTGCCAACCTTGGTTGGCACGAAATCCACAGCACCGACCA
>NZ_JCACKF010000005.1:0-8845 GCF_059505245.1 Stenotrophomonas sp. | reverse complement strand
CGATGGGCCAGGGCGTGCAGGACACGCCGTAAACCCGTCCTTGGGGGCCCGGCCACGGCATCCATGCCGTGGACGGTCCTGCACGCCCTGGCCCACCGCCTCTGGACAGTTCATCGCGGACGCGGTGGGGTCATGGAAGGCAGGAGCAAAGGCAGGAGCGTTTGCAGCGCCGAGCCCACGCTCGGCTGGGTGCTGGAGCGTGCGGACCGACGGTCCGCACCTACCGAGGGCAGGGAGCCGTCGAACATGGCTTGACTCCACAAGGGCCAACCGGCCGCCATACCGGTGCGCAGATCCGGGGTCTCCGGGGCTCTGCCGGATGGGGGCCAACCCGGTGAAACCCTTGTCAGAACGTGATCCAGGACACCTCTGTCATGGTCGTAATACGGCTGTAACAAAAACATCATTTCATAGCCGCATCCGCCGACCACGTCGGCTCTTCCCCGCTATGGAGTGACCATGAAACTGCACTCGGCCGGCCTTGCCGCCCTTTCCCTGGCCATCGCCCTGGGCCTGTCGGCCTGCGGTGGCGACAAGCAGGCCGCGCAGCAGCCGGCGGCCGACGGTGCCGCTGCCCCGGCCGCTGCCGGTGCCAAGGTGACCGCCGAAGTGTCCGGCGCGGGCGCGTCCTTCATCTTCCCGCTGGTCTCCAAGTGGTCGGCCGACTACAACGCCACCACCGGGGCCAAGATCAACTACCAGTCGATCGGCTCCGGCGGCGGCATCGCCCAGATCAAGGCCGGCACCGTCGACTTCGGCTCCTCCGACAAGCCGCTGAGCAGCGAAGAGCTGGCACAGGCCGGCCTGGCCCAGTTCCCATCGGCCATCGGCGGCGTGGTGCCGGTGGTCAACATCGAAGGCCTGGAAGCCGGCAAGCTGCGCCTGAGCGGCGCCCTGCTGGCCGACATCTTCCTGGGCAAGGTCAAGACCTGGAACGATCC
The DNA here is from genome assembly GCF_059505245.1 of Stenotrophomonas sp. Lineage (NCBI taxonomy): Bacteria > Pseudomonadati > Pseudomonadota > Gammaproteobacteria > Lysobacterales > Lysobacteraceae > Stenotrophomonas > Stenotrophomonas sp. The sequence continues at coordinate 7,904 of NZ_JCACKF010000005.1, read as the reverse complement.
GGCCATCGTCGCCGCCAACCCGGGCGTGAAGATGCCGGACGGCAAGATCACCCTGGTCCACCGTTCGGACGGTTCGGGCACCACCTTCAACTTCTCCAACTACCTGTCCAAGGTCAGCTCGGAGTGGAAGAGCAAGGTCGGCGAAGGCACCTCGGTGCAGTGGCCGGACGGCGTCGGTGGCAAGGGCAATGAAGGCGTCGCTTCGTACGTGAAGCAGATCAAGGGCTCCATCGGCTACGTCGAGCTGGCCTACGCGCTGCAGAACGGCATGCCGTACACCGCCATGCAGAACGCCGCCGGCAACTGGGTCGAGCCCAGCGCGGAAACCTTCGCCGCGGCGGCCGCCAGCGCCGACTGGGCCAGCGCCAAGGACTTCAACCTGGTCATCACCAACGCCCCGGGCGAGCAGGCGTGGCCGATCACCGCCACCAACTTCATGCTGATGCAGAAGCAGCCGAAGGACGCCAAGCGCAACCAGGACACCCTGGCCTTCTTCAAGTGGGCCTTCGAGAACGGCCAGGCCCAGGCCAACGAGCTGCACTACGTGCCGCTGCCGGCCGAACTGGTCAAGCAGATCGAGGCCTACTGGGCGACCGACCTGAAGTGACGGACTCGACGGTGCCCGCCCCGCGCGGGCACCGCTTCCACGCCGTGCCGCCCCGCCCCTTCCTGGCCCTGCCGTCCCCATGAATGCCATCGCCCAGCCTGTAGCCGCCCCGTCCACGCGTGATGCGCGTGATGCCCGCAACGACAAACTGTTCCGATGGGTGCTGGTCGGCACCGTCATCTTCGTCCTGATCGCCCTGGCCTGCGCCGCGCTGTCGATGCTGTGGGGCGGCCGCCATGCCCTGCAGATGCAGGGCCTGAGCTTCTTCTTCTCCGCCGACTGGAATCCGGTCGAGAACAAGTTCGGCGCGCTCGCCCCGATCTACGGCACCCTGGTCACCTCCGTCATCGCGATGGTCATCGCCGTGCCGGTCAGCTTCGGCATCGCCTTCTTCCTCACCGAAGTCGCGCCACGCTGGCTGCGTGGCCCGGTCGGTACCGCCATCGAACTGCTGGCCGGCATTCCCTCGATCATCTACGGCATGTGGGGCCTGTTCGTGCTGGTGCCGGTGATGACCGAGTACGTCACGCCGTTCCTCAACGAGACCCTGGGCGAATGGCCGATCATCGGCCCGATGTTCCAGGGCCCGCCGCTGGGCATCGGCATGCTCACCGCCGGTTTCGTGCTGGCGATCATGGTCATTCCGTTCATCTCCTCGGTGATGCGCGAAGTGTTCCTGACCGTGCCGACCCGCCTGAAGGAATCGGCCTATGCGCTGGGCTCCACCAAGTGGGAAGTGAGCTGGGACATCGTGCTGCCCTACACCCGCTCGGCGGTGATCGGCGGCATCTTCCTCGGCCTCGGCCGCGCCCTCGGCGAGACGATGGCGGTTGCCTTCGTGATCGGCAACAGCGTGCGCCTGTCGCCGTCGCTGCTGGAACCGGGCACCACCATTGCTGCGCTGATCGCCAATGATTTCGGTGAAGCCACTGAAACCTACCGTTCGGCCCTGCTGCTGCTCGGCTTCGTCCTCTTCATCGTCACCTTCGTGGTGCTCGCCATCGCCCGCCTGATGCTGATGCGCCTGTCCCGCAAGGAGGGCAACTGATGTCCAGCACCGCTGACTCCCTGTACCTGCGCCGCCGCATCGGCAATGTCGTTGCGATCACCGCCTCCTGCGCCACCGCGCTGTTCGGTTTGTTCTTCCTGGGCTGGATCCTGTTCACCCTGGCCTCCAAGGGCCTGGCCGGCATCAACCTGGATCTGTTCACCAAGATGACGCCGCCGCCGATGCAGGAAGGCGGCCTCGCCAACGCGTTCTTCGGCAGCGCCGTGATGTGTGCGCTGGCCATCGGCATCGGCACCCCGCTGGGCGTATTGGCGGGCACCTGGCTGGCCGAGTACGGCAACGCCCGCAAGGCCGGCACCGTGGTCCGCTTCGTCAACGACATCCTGCTGTCGGCCCCGTCCATCGTGCTCGGCCTGTTCGTCTACACCCTGTACGTGATGCAGACCGGCGGCAACTTCTCGGCGTTCGCCGGTGCGCTGTCGCTGGCCTTCATCGTGCTGCCGGTGGTGGTACGCACCACCGACGAGATGCTGCGCCTGGTGCCCTCGCAGATGCGCGAAGCGGCCCTGTCGCTGGGCATCCCGCAGTGGAAGGTGATCGTGCAGGTGCTGTACCGCAGTGCCTCGGCCGGCATCATCACCGGCATCCTGCTGGCACTGGCCCGCATCTCCGGCGAGACCGCACCGCTGCTGTTCACCGCCTTCGGCAACCAGTACTGGAACAACAACATCTTCCAGCCGATGGCCTCGGTGCCGGTGGTGATGAACCAGTTCGCCGGCAGCCCGTATGAATCCTGGCAGGTGCTGGCCTGGGCCGGTGCCCTGGTGCTGACTGTCTTCGTGTTGCTGGTCAGCCTTGCCGCCCGCGGCATCCTGCTGCGCAACCGTATCTCCCATGACTGACCTTTCCGTGGATAACGCCATGAACGACCTTTCCAACGCCGTGCCGATGCAGCGCATCGCCGTGCCGTCCTCGCACGAGAGCCTGCACACGCCGTCGCCGGTGAAGCTGGCTGCGCGTGGACTGGACTTCTACTACGACAAGTTCCACGCCCTGAAGGGCATCAACCTGGAAATCCCGGAAAAGCGCGTGACCGCACTGATCGGTCCTTCCGGTTGCGGCAAGTCGACCCTGCTGCGCATCTTCAACCGCATCTACGCGCTGTACCCGAAGCTGGAAGCGCGCGGTGAAGTGCTGCTGGACGGCGAGAACATCCTGTCGCCGAAGTACCCGATGAACCGCCTGCGCAGCAAGGTCGGCATGGTGTTCCAGAAGCCGGTGCCGTTCCCGATGACCATCTTCGAGAACGTGGCCTACGGCATCCGCCACCACGAGAAGCTGAGCAAGGCCGACATGGCCGACCGCGTCGAGCAGGCGCTGCGCCAGGGCGCGCTGTGGGACGAAGTGAAGGACAAGCTGGGGCAGAGCGCACTGGGCCTGTCCGGCGGCCAGCAGCAGCGCCTGTGCATCGCCCGTGCCGTGGCCCTGCGCCCGTCGGTGCTGCTGCTGGACGAGCCGACCTCGGCGCTGGATCCGATCTCGACCAGCCGCATCGAGCAGCTGGTGGAAGAACTCAAGCACGAGTACACCATCGTGATCGTCACCCACAACATGCAGCAGGCCGCGCGCGTATCCGACTACACCGCCTTCATGTACCTGGGCGACCTGATCGAGCACGACCGCACCGAAGTGATCTTCTCGCAGCCGTCGCAGCGGCAGACCGAGGACTACATCACCGGCCGCTTCGGCTGAAACGTCAGTCGAGCACGGCTCGACCCTGCAGACACCATCAGTCGAGCGTGGCTCGACTCTACAGAGTGGAACAACCATGAACCTTCCCAACGACCACATCGTCAAGAGCTACGACGAAGAGCAGCAGCGCCTGGTGGCCGAGATCGTGCGCATGGGCGAGATGGCCGTCGCCCAGCTCGAAGCGTCGATGGACGTGATCGAGAAGCGCGACGAGAACGCTGCCCATCGCATCATCGCCAACGACGAAGCGATCGATGCGCTGGAACAGCAGATCAGCCACGACGTGATGCGCCTGGCGCTGCGTGGCCCGATGGCGCGCGACCTGCGCGAGATCCTTGCCGGCCTGCGCATTCCGGCCGACATCGAGCGCATCGGTGACTACGCTGCCAACGTCGCCAAGCGCTCGATCGCGCTGGGCAAGGTGCCGCCGCTGCCGCAGATCCAGGGCCTGCGTGCACTGGGCCGCCTGGCCGCGCAGCAGGTCCGGCGTGCCATTGCCGCCTACCGCGACAACGATGCTGATGCCGCGCTGGAACTGCGTGAGGACGACGCCCGCCTGGACGCGCAGTACACCGCGCTGTTCCGCGAGCTGCTGACCTACATGATGGAAGACCCGCGCAACATCACCCCGTGCACGCACCTGCTGTTCATGGCCAAGAACCTGGAGCGCGTGGGCGACCACGCCACCAACATCGCCGAGAACGTATGGTTCCTGGTGCATGGCGAGCAGCCGCTGCCACCGCGTGAAAAGCGCGACGAGACCTCCAGCACCGGCCAGCCCTGACGCTGCACTGCAACACCGGAGTCGACTCCAAGGTGGCCGCTGTCCTGGTGACAGCGGCCTTCTTTTTTGGGGTGTTTCATCCGCATTGTGGGCGCCACGCGTGCCCGGTGCGGACCTACCGGATGCTTCTGTAACAGATCTCACGAAAATTTGAGTTCTTGGCGAGGATTCGTTGAGTAGGATCGCTGCACCATCGATTCACCCCGGGCACCTGCCCACCACCCAGGAGTAAGACCGATGAGCAGTTCCAACAAGACCCTGTCCCTGCTGACCGCTACCGCCCTGGCCGCCGGCCTGGGCATGACCGCCAGCGCCTCGGCGCTGAGCATGAGCGACCTCGCCCAGGGCTACCTGGTGGCCGGCCAGGCAGCCAAGGCCAGCACCGATGCCAAGGCCGCCGATACCAAGATGGCAGCCGACGCGACCAAGCACGCCGAAGGCAAGTGTGGTGCCGACGGCAAGACCGGCGAAGGCAAGTGCGGTGCCGACAAGGGCAAGGCTGCCGGCGCAGCGGGCGCCAAGGCCAAGACCGGCGACACGAAGTCGGCTGAAGGCAAGTGCGGCGAAGGCAAGTGCGGTGGCAAGCACTGACGTCCGCGCCAGCCTCGTCCACCCGCAGTCGCCGCTTCGCGCGGCGGCTGCAGGGTTGGGCCTGCGCCGGGCGCTGCTGCAGGATCTGCGTGACGCTCCGGCAGGCGACTTCGACTTCCTGGAATGCGCGCCGGAGAACTGGATCCATGTCGGCGGCCCGGCCGGTGATGCCCTGGCCGAACTGGCACACCGCCATCCGCTGAGCTGCCACGGCCTGTCGCTGTCGCTGGGCGGCAGTGCCGCCCTGGACACCCAGCTGCTGGAGCAGGTCGGCCGGTTCCTCGAAAAGCACCGCGTGCCGCTGTACAGCGAGCACCTGAGCTACTGCAGCGACGACGGCCACCTGTACGACCTGCTGCCGATTCCCTTCACCGACGAAGCCGTGCGCCATACCGCGCAGCGCATCCGCCGCGTGCAGGACCTGCTCGGCCGCCGCATCGCGGTGGAGAACGTGTCCTACTACCTGGCGCCGGAACCGGCGATGGACGAGCTGGCGTTCACCAATGCGGTGCTCGCCGAAGCCGACTGCGACCTGCTGCTGGACGTCAACAACGTCTACGTCAACGCCTGCAACCACGGCTACGATGCCGATGCCTTCATCGCCGGCCTGCCCGCGCAGCGCATCGTCTGCCTGCACGTGGCCGGGCACCTGGACGAGGCACCCGACCTGAAGATCGATACCCATGGCAGCGCGGTGATTGATCCGGTCTGGGAGTTGCTGGCGCGTACCTATGCTCGCATCGGCCCACGCCCCACCCTGCTCGAACGCGATTTCAATTTCCCGCCCTATGCGGAACTGCAGGGCGAACTGCAGACCATCCGCCGCCTGCAGGCCGCACACGCCGGGGCTGCACATGGCTGACGCTATCGACACCCTGCGCGCGCAGCAGCACGCGTTCACCGCGCACCTGCGCGATCCACAGGCGGTGCCGGCACCGGCCGGCCTGGATGCACGCCGGTTGGCGGTGTACCAGCACCTGCTGTTCAACAACCTGCTCGGGCTCCTGAGCAACGGTTTCCCGGTCTGCGTCCGCCTGCTCGGCGAACCGGCATGGAGCGCGCTGGTGCGCCACTACTTCGCCACCCATCGCTGCCAGACCCCCCTGTTCACCGAGCTGGCCGCCGAGTTCGTGCAGTGGCTGCAGGCACAGCCGCAGCTGCCGCACCCGGCGCTGGCCGAACTGGCCCACTACGAGTGGGTGGAAACCGCGCTGTACCAGTTGCAGGCCGAGCCACTTCCTGCGCCTGGCGATGTCGATCCGCTGCGGGTGCCGCTGCAGCGTTCGCCGCTGGCGTGGCCGCTGCTGTACCAGTGGCCGGTGCACCGTCTCGGTGCAGAGGATGCGCCGACCCAGCCCCTCCCAGAACCCACCGGCCTGCTGGTCCGCCGCGAAGCCGACGGTGAAGTGCGATTCGCCGCGCTCAGCCCCTTGGCGGTGCACCTGCTGTCCAGCATCGGTGAACAGCCTGGGCTGGAAGGCCGTACGTACCTGCAACGCCTCGCCACCACGCATGGGCTGGCCGAAGACGCGCTGGCCGGCCCCGGTGCCGCGCTGCTGCGGCAGTTCCTGCAGGCCGGCGTGATCGGCCCGCTCACCACCCCGCCCTGACACCCCATTTGCGGAGATCCCCTGATGAACCTTCCGACCCTGGCCGCCGCGCGTGGCCAGCTGGACCGTCTCGCCCCCTGGTTGGCCCCGCTCGGCCTGCGCCTGCTGCTGGCCTGGGAATTCTTCGAATCCGGCCGCGAGAAGCTGCGCGGCCAGAACTGGTTCGCCGACCTGCAGGACGCCTTTCCATTCCCGTTCGACCAGTTGCCGGCCACCCTGAACTGGCAACTGGCGACCTGGTTCGAACTGCTCGGGGCGGCCTGCCTGCTGTTCGGTTTCGGCACCCGTTTCGCCGCCGCGAGCCTGCTGGTGCTGACCGTGGTGGCCACCTATGCGGTGCATTGGCCGATGGAGTGGAACTCGCTGGCCGACCTGGCCATGGGCTATGCGATCAGCGACCAGGGCTTCGGCAACTTCAAGCTGCCGGTGCTGTTCATGGCCATGCTGCTGCCGCTGATCTTCACCGGCGCCGGCAAGCTGAGCGTGGACGCGTGGCTGGCGCGGTGGTCTCCCTCGGCCACACCTGCGCGGCCAGCGGTTCGGTAGATGCCGACCTTGGTCGGCGCGTCGTGTGCCAACCAAGGTTGGCACCTACCGGGTTCTGCGTTCGTGCCACCACGGTGGCTGGCATGGGCTGCGTGGCCGGGCGCTCAGGGCCGCTCTGATAGAATTCACGCATGAATGACCCCATCCCCGCACCTGCCGCCGTTCCCGATTCCGCAGTTCCCCAGGCGCAGCGCGCGATGTCACAACGCTTCCGCGGCTTCCTGCCGGTGGTGGTGGATGTGGAAACCGGCGGCTTCGACAGCCAGCGCAATGCGCTGCTGGAAATCGCTGCCGTGCCGATCGAGATGGACGAGAACGGCCTGCTCTACCCCGGCCAGACCGCCAGTGCCCACGTGGTCCCGGCCGAGGGCCTGGAGATCGACCCGAAGTCGCTGGAAGTGACCGGCATCATCCTCGACCATCCGTTCCGGCTGGCCAAGGAAGAAAAAGCGGCGTTGGACCACATCTTCACTCCGGTGCGTGCGGCGATGAAGAAGTACGGCTGCCAGCGCGCGATCCTGGTTGGCCACAATGCCCATTTCGACCTCGGCTTCGTCAACGCGGCCGTGGCGCGGACCGGCCACAAGCGCAACCCGTTCCATCCGTTCAGCGTGTTCGACACGGTCACCCTGGCCGGTATCGCCTACGGCCAGACCGTGCTGGCGCGTGCGGCCACTGCCGCCGGGCTGGGTTGGGATGCGAATGAAGCGCACAGCGCGGTATATGACACCGAGCAGACCGCGCGGCTGTTCTGCACCATCGCCAACGCCTGGCCGCGGTAAGACAGCGCTTTCTGTAGAGCCGAGCCATGCTCGGCTGCACCTTTTTCCGCGCTGTCGCGCGGTAGTCGAGCACGGCTCGACTCTACAGGCCGACGTCGTTCCATCGATGCATGGTGGCGAATCAATCGCCGCACAGTAGCAACTGTCTTGTCAGGGGCAGCCGAGGGTCACCTCGGCGTCCCGCTTACGGGCGTTTAGGATCACCAGCATTTTGCGCATGACC
>NZ_JCACKF010000004.1:0-9800 GCF_059505245.1 Stenotrophomonas sp. | reverse complement strand
GTTGAGGCCGCCTTGTCGCGTGCCGACCCCCGCTGGCCGGGCGAGGGCGATGAGGCGGGGGTGTCTGCGCGCAGCGAGTCCCCGCGTCGTCCCTCGCCGGGCCGCGGCGCGCCGGGAACCGGTGCGTAGCACCGGCTCGCGGCCGGCGGAGCGTTTCTTTTGGTTACTTTTCTTTTCGCGAAAAGAAAAGTAACGCGCGACCCAGCGTCAGTGGCAGGCAACGTCAGCCGCAAGGCAGAAATCAACCCAGCATCTCCAGCCCGCGCACTTCGGTGATGCCCAGCCCCGGCACGTCGCTGATGCTGATCTCCGATTCGTTGAAATGCACGCCGCCGCTGACCGGATCGAACTGGCCAAGCGAGGGGCCGTCCAGATCGACCTTGGTGATCACATCGCTCTTGGCCACGGCCAGGTGCACGGCGGCGGCCACGCTGATGCTCGATTCGATCATGCAGCCGATCATGCACGGCACGCCGTAGATGCCGGCAATGTCGGCGATGCGGATCGCGTTGGACAGGCCGCCGGTCTTCATCAGCTTGATGTTGATGATGTCGGCCGCGCGCTGCTGGATCAGGTCCATCACCTGGCTCGGGCTGAACACGCTCTCGTCGGCCATCACCGGCGTGTTGACGCGGTCGGTGACATACTTCAGGCCGCTGATGTCGGCCGCTTTCACCGGCTGCTCCAGCAGTTCAAGCACCACGCCGGCGTCTTCCAGGGTACGCATCGCATGCACTGCCTGCTTGGCGGTCCAGCCCTGGTTGGCGTCCAGGCGCAGCAGGGCGCGGCCTTCCACGGCGGCATGGATCGCCTTGACCCGTTCGATGTCCAGGCCGATGTCCTTGCCGACCTTGATCTTCAACGACTCGAAGCCGCGTTCGATTGCCGACAGCGAGTCGGCCACCATCTTGTCGATGTAGTCCACGCTGATGGTGATGTCGGTGGTGATCACCGGGTCGCCACCACCGAGCATCTGGTACAGCGGGGCGCCGTGCAGCTGCGCCCACAGGTCGTACAGCGCGATCTCCACCGCCGCCTTGGCGCTGGTGTTGCGCTCCATCGCGGTCTGCACCAGCGTGCACAGGTGGTTGAGGTTGACCACGTCCTGGCCGATCAGGCGCGGGGCGATGAAGTGGCGGATCGCTTCGATGATCGAGCCGTGCGTATCGCCGGTGATCACGGCGGTGGCCGGGGCTTCACCATAGCCGGTGTTGCCGGTGTCGGTGCGGATCAGCACCACCACGTCTTCCACGGTTTCCACCGTGCGCAGGGCGGTCTTGAACGGTGTCTTCAACGGCACGCGCAGCATGCCCAGTTCGATGGCGGTGATCTTCATTCAGGAGTCTTGGCCCGCAGGCGCTGGATGTTGGTGATGCGGTCGATGTAGCGGACGGTATCGCTGGCCATCATCGGCTCCAGCGGCGTGACCGAAACACCATTGAGATGGGCCTGCACGCGCGTGCCGTCGGCACCGAACCAGCTGCCGCCCGCCGTATCGTGGATCACCCACGTACGACCGTCGACGTGGCCGATGGCCATCATCACGTGGCCGGGGATGTAGACCAGATCGCCGACCTTCAGGTCGGTGACGGCACGGTCGCGCAGTGCCTTGCCGTCCTTGCCGGTGAACGGCAGGCGATCCAGCGCCGGGCTGACCGCCTGTGCACTGGTATTGCGTGGCAGCAGCACGCCGAAGCTGCGGTAGATCTCGGAGACGAAACCGCTGCAGTCGCGGGTGTCGTAGTCGTGGCCCCAACCGTAGCGCTCGCCGAGGAACTTGAAGGCCTGCTGCAGCAACAGGCGCGGGGTCAGGGCCAGGTAGTCGGCGGCGGTGTCCTGCGAGCGCGGCAGCAGGGCCGGTACCAGTTTCAGGCGACCATCTGCCTCGCGTACCGGCAGCTGCACCACCCATGATGCGTGCGCCTGCTGGCCGTTCACCGGTTCTGACGCGGGCCAGTCGGCCAGCACCGGCAGGCGCACGCCCATGTCCAGCTGCAGGCGCGAGACACGCGGTTCTTCCGGGGTGTAGGCGGTCTGCGCGGTGGCACCGGTGATGATCCGGTAGGGTCCCTTCGCGCCGTAGCCGAGCACCGTGGCCTTGTCGCCGCTGGCGATGGCGTCGGCTTCGATCCACGCGCTGTAGCGCTCGCTGTGCACGAACAGCCAGCGGCCGTCGGCACTGCGGTGGACCACGGCGACCTTGTCGCCGGGGAACAGTGCCGATTCCTGGAAGCGGTCGATGTCGGTGTCACCGACGGTGCTGAAGACGCGCTCGCGGGTGGGGAAGGTGCGCAGTGCGGCACGCTTCACCACCAGCCCGTAGGCCGGTGCCACCTGGGCGGGGATTGCATCAAGGCCGAGGTTGGCTTCGATCGCGCTGCGCAGGGCCGGCGCGATGGGCGTGCCCTTGTCGCTATAGAGGGTGCGCGTGGGCCAGCTCGACAGCGCGGTGATGCTGGCACGCACCGTCGCCGCATCAAGCTGGGCTGGCAGCGCCGCGATGTCGCGGATATGGCTGTCCTGCGCCCGCATCCGTGCGTTCTGCGCCTCGATCTGCGCGCGATCCAGGATCGGCGCATCGGCGTTGTCCAGACGCGCCGCCCAGTACTGTGGCGTCAGGTAGGCCTCGTGCAGGCCGATCACATAGGGCAGCGGTGCGCCGGGATCGGGCGCCGGGGCGGCCTGTGCAAAGGCCGGTGCGGCCAGCAGGCACAGGGCCAGGGTCAAGCGGCGCGGCCAATGCCGGTGCCGTTCGCGGGAAGCCAGGCTCATGCGGTGCACACCCTCCTCGAATGCCTTGTGGAATATTTATTCCTTTCGGCATCGAAAGCAAGAATAAATTATTGACCGGCATCCCGGCCCGTGTTACACAGCCGTTACCACCCGCGCTGGGGAAGTGTCGCTGTGGATCCTGCCATTCGCAAACCGCGTCTGCCTGCTGCTGCCGGCCTGTGTGCCGCGCTGCTGCTGTGGGTGTCGGTCACGCAGGCGGCAGACGGGCGCAGCAGCCAGCAGCGTGCGCGCCAGGCGCAGGTGATCGACCTGATCGACGGCGGCCGCTTCAGCGACGCCGATGCGTTGCTGGCGACAGGGAGCGATGCTGCCGAAGGCGCGTTCCAGCGTGAGCGCATGCGCCGCATCCGCCTGGATCTTTCCCTCGACGAAACCGCCGCCAAGTCTGCCGTGCGCCGCTGGATTCCCGACCTGACCGACGAGGAATTCGCGCGCTGGGACCAGCTTGGCCTGATCGAGCATCTCGATATCGATGGCGAGCGTTGGTACTTCAAGCGCGCACCGTCGAACCTGTTCCTGCTCAGCGACGAAGCACGCGCACGCCGCCGTGCGGATGCACCGATGCCGCCTCCGGGGCCCAACGAAGTGCTCAACGCGCACCACGCGCGCGTGGTTGCCGCGGCCGAACAGAGTGGCCGGGCGTCGGTGCTGCCGCAGCGTATCGAATTCACCCAATCGCTCACGGTGAAGGCCGATGCCGTGCCGGCCGGCGAAACCGTGCGTGCCTGGATTCCGTACCCACGCGAGATCCCCGGCCAGCAGGAGCAGGTGCAGTGGCTGGGCAGCAGCCCAGGCAAGGCGCGGGTGGCACCGGCCAGCACCTTGCAACGCACGGCCTATCTGGAGGCCAAAGCGGTGGCCGGGCAGCCGACCCGCTTCGAGATCCGCTACGCGGTCACGATCTTCGCCCGGCATACCGCGATCGACCCGGCCGTGGTGCAACCCACCCCGGCCGATACGGCGTTGAAGCCGTATCTGGCCGAGCAGCTGCCGCATGTGCGCTTCACCCCTGCGTTGAGGCTGTTCTCCGACCAGGTGCTGCAGGGCGAGACGCGCCCATATGAAGTGGTGCGCAAGCTGTTTGCTGCGGTCGACCGTATTCCCTGGGCCGGTGCGCGCGAATATTCCACGCTCAGCAACATCAGCGATTACGCGCTGCGTTCCGGCCATGCCGATTGCGGGCAGCAGACCCTGCTGCTGATCGCGCTGCTGCGCCTGAATGGCATTCCCGCGCGCTGGCAGTCGGGCATGGTGTTCTCCGACGATGGCAGTGGCTACAACAACCTGCATGACTGGGGACAGGTCTACCTGGCGCCGTATGGCTGGCTGCCGATGGACGTGACCACCGGCGCACTGGCCAGCGATGTGCCGGCCCTGCGCAACTTCTACCTGGGTGGCCTCGATGGCTACCGCATCGCCTTCAACGATGATTTCGGCCAGCCCCTCGTGCCGGCCAAGCAGCACTTCCGCTCGGAAACGGTCGACTCGCAGCGCGGCGAGGCCGAGTGGGCAGGCGGCAACCTGTACTTCGACCAATGGAGCTACGACTTCCAGTGGCGGGTACTGCCAGCCAGGCAACGCTAGCGCGACACATCGCATTCCACACCATTCAATTCTTGCAGGAGAGAGCAGGGGATGAAGGCTTACAGCATCAAGCGGGCGGCGTTGTGCGTCGCTCTCGGGGCGTGTCTGGGCGTGATCGCGCCCAGCGCATTTGCACAGGATGGTTCAGTGGTCGGCCGGCTGGTCAGCGATGCCGGCCAGGTACCGGCCGGTGCCACGGTGACCGTACGCAACCCGGCAACGGGCTTCGTGCGCTCCGTGCAGGCCGAAGCCAACGGCAGCTACCGCATTCCGCTGCTGCCGGTCGGCACCTATGAGATGGAGGTGAGCCTGCCCGGCGGAGGGGCCAGCCGTGTCGGCCAGGTGACGGTCAGTCTCGGCAGCGCGACCACGGTGAACGTGCCGCTGGGTGCGGTCAGTACCCTGGGCACGGTCGAAGTGCGGGCGCCGCAGGTGGTGTCGATGGTGGATGTGAAGTCCACCGAGTCGGCCACCAACATCACCCGCGAGGAACTGTCGCGCCTGCCAGTGGACCGTGACATCACCGCGGTGGCGCTGCTCGCGCCGGGCGCGGTGAAGGGCAAGGGGTCGCTGGGCGGGCAGGGCATTTCCTTCGGCGGTTCGTCGGTGGCCGAGAACACCGTCTACATCAATGGCCTGAACGTCACCGACTTCTACAACCGGGTCGGCTTCTCGTCGGTGCCGTTCTCGTTCTACCAGGAATTCCAGGTCAAGACCGGTGGCTACTCGGTGGAGTTCGGGCGCAGCACCGGCGGCGTCATCAATGCGGTGACCCGCTCGGGCAGCAACGATTTCAAGGCCGGTGCCGAACTGGTGTTCGAGCCGCGCGCGTGGCAGTCGCAGGCACGCGACCGCTACGACGGCAGCGGCAGCCGCTACATCACCGCCAGCCGCGACGACTACAGCCGCAGCGCGCTGAATGTGTTCGCTTCCGGTGCGCTGGTGCAGGACCGCCTGTTCTTCTTCGGCATGTACGAGGCGCGCGACTACCGTCCCACCTCGACCAATGATGCCGGCACGCGCCTGAGCCAGGGCAAGGCCGATGATCCGTTCTGGGGCGGCAAGATCGATTGGCAGATCACCGACAACCAGATGCTGTCGCTGTTCGGCTTCTCGGACAAGAGCAAGACCCTCACCGACGTCTACGCTTACGATTACGCCACGGGGCAGACCGTGGGCGAGCGCAGCAACCAGATCTACAACACGGTGGGTGGCAAGAACTGGTCCGGTACCTACAGCTGGCAGGTCAACAACGACCTGACCATGAAGCTGATGTACGGCGAGAACAAGCGCAACCGTGTGCAGAGCTCGTTGATGGACCAGAACTGCAACCGCGTGTTCGACAACCGCACGGCCGGCCAGGGCGTGCCGCCGTCACTGCAGGGCGACCGCAGCTGCACCAGCAGCTCGCAGCTGGAGTCGGCGCTGGACACGCGCAAGGCTGCGCGCGCGGACTTCGAATGGACGTTGGGCAACCACCTGCTGCGGTTCGGCCTGGATCGGGAAGAGAACACCTCCGATTACAGCCGCGCCTATCCGGGCCCGGGCGGCTTCCGCTACGACATCTACTACCGCACTCCCGGCAGCTCGCTGAACGGTGGCGTGGTGCCGGCCAGCGGCGTGGTCGTGCGCACCCGTCGCTATGAAGTGGACGGGGCCTTCGAGACGATCAACTCGGCCTACTACCTGGAAGACAACTGGCAGGTGACGCCGAACCTGCTGCTGAACATGGGCCTGCGCCTGGAAGCCTTCGACAACAAGGGCGGCGACGGCAGCAGCTACATCAAGATCGACGACATGCTGGCCCCGCGCCTGGGCTTCTCCTGGGACGTGCGCGGCGATGGCACGACCAAGGTGTTCGGCAACCTGGGCCGATACTTCCTGCCGGTGGCCAACGTCATCAACATCAAGCAGGCCGGTGGTTTCCTCGACGAACGCACCTGGTACGAGTTCCTCGGCTACACCGGCGCAGCCAACAACATCCCCAACCTGGGCGCGCAGATCGGCCCGGTGGACAACTCGCAGGGCGACGGCAGCGTGCCGGACCTGCGCGCGGAAGTGAACCGGGACATGGACCCGGTCTACCAGGACGAAGCGATCCTGGGCTTCCAGCAGATGATCAACGAGGCCTGGTCGGTAGGCGCCAGCGTGACCTACCGGCGCCTGCACAATGCCATCGATGACATGAACATCACCGCGACCGGGCAGTGTGGTGCCATCGACGGCGCGTGGATCATGGGCAACCCGGGGCGCACCAACACCGTGTGGGGTGACACCGACTGCGACGGCCGCAACGATGGCTGGATCAGCATCGACACCTCGAAGGAAGGTTGGGCGCTGTATGACGACCACGGCAATTATGTCGGCCAGCGCGGCTGGGTGAAGCCCAAGCGTGACTACAAGGCGCTGGAACTGCAGGTCGACCGCGCCTGGGACGGCAAGTGGGGCTTCAACGCCTCCTACACCCTTGCATACGGTCGCGGCAACGCAGAGGGCCCGGTCAACTCCGATACCGACTTCGCCGATGCAGGGCGCACCGAGAACTTCGACAACCCCTGGGTCAACTACGGTGGCTACGGCTACCTGGCCAACGACCGCCGCCACCAGTTCAAGTTCCGTGGCAGCTACGCATTGACCGAAAACCTCAGTGTGGCGGCCACGCTGGGCGTGCAGTCGGGCAGCCCGATTACCCGCTTCGGCGCCGGCAATCCGTTCGACGACACCGACTTCCACAGCTACTACGTGTGCGTGTCCAACTGCCAGGCGACGGTTCCGTCCCAGCGCGTGTTCGTGCATTCGCCACGCGGTGGCGATGGCCGCACGCCCTGGACCTATGACCTGGACGTGAGCGTCTCGTACAAGGTGCCGATTCCCACCGATCTGCGCCTGAAGCTGGCGGTGTACAACGTGCTCAACCAGCAGCGCGTGGTGACCGTGGACCAGGACTACGAGCCGCAGGACAGCATCGGCACGCCGAACCCGCTGTACCGCTACGGCACCGGCTTCCAGTCACCGCGCTATGCGCAGTTGACCGTGACATGGGCCTACTGAAGCCCGCACGGCAGGCTCGAAACTGCGTCTGCGCGGCGGCGCTGGCGGTGTTCCCGGTTGCGGTGGCACAGACCACCGCGACCGCCTCCCTCGATGCCGATGTCGCTGCCGTCGTCCAGCACGAGCACCTGCCCGGGCTGGCGATGGCGGTGGTCGACAACGGGCAGGTGGTCTATCGCTACGCCGAGGGCGCGCGTGGCGATGGCGGCCGCATCGACGAGGACACGTTGTTCAAGATCGCCTCCAACAGCAAGGCGATGACTGCTGCACTGCTGGCGCGGCTGGTGCAGCAGGGCAGGCTGCGCTGGGATGATCCGGTGCAGCGGCATCTGCCGGGCTTCCGCATGCACGATGCGTGGGTGGGCCAGCAGATGCAGGTGCGCGACCTGCTGATCCACAACAGCGGCCTGGGCCTGGGCGCCGGCGACCTGATGCTGTGGCCGGAACCGAACGCGTTTACCCGTGCCGACATCATCGCCGCATTGGCGCATCTCAAGCCGGTCAGCAGCTTCCGCAGCCACTATGCCTACGACAACCTGATGTACGTGGTGGCCGGTGAAGTGGCCGCTGCGGCGGGCGGCAAGCCGTATGACCAGCTGATGCGCGGGCAGGTGTTCGAACCATTGGGCATGACGCGCTGCCAGGTGGGGGCGTGGTCGGTGAAACGCGTGGGCAACGTAGCGCAGCCGCATGCCTGGCGTGGCGAACGCAATGAAGTGGTGAACGCCGATGGTGAAACCAGCCCGGACGTGCCGTCGATGGCGGCCGGCGGCATCCGTTGTTCACTGCGCGACATGACGCGCTGGATGCAGGTGCTGCTCGATCCCACCCTGGCGCCCGGCTGGCTGGACACGGAGCAGCGGCGCACGCTGTGGACCCTGCACATGCCGATGCCGCTGGGTGAACGCCAGCGGCGCTGGGACAACGCGCACTTCTACGGCTACGGCTATGGCTGGCGCGTGTCCGACATGGACGGCCAGTGGAAAGTGGCGCACACCGGCACGCTGTCAGGCATGTATTCATCGCTGGCGCTGCTGCCTGAACGCCGGGTGGGCGTGGTGATGCTGATCAACGGCGAAGGCGAGGACGCACGCACGGCCCTGATGCAGGCCGCGCTGAAGCGCTTCACCGCAGCGGACGATGCGCGCCCGGCGATGGACTACCTGGCCGAACTGGAGGCTGACCAGGCAACGCGGGCCGCGACCGGCCATTCGCGGCCATCCACCGCGGCGGCGCAGGAGACGAGCCGCACGGACCTGTCCCGCTGGCAGGGCCGCTACCGCGATCCGTGGCTGGGCGCGGCCTCGCTCTGCCCGGGCAAGGACGGCCTGCGTTTCAGCGTGGACAAGTCGCCCCGGCTGCAGGCCACGGTGCTGCAGCTGCAGGGGCGCTGGCTGCTGCGCTGGGATACGCTGGGCGACGAGGCGCAGGCGTGGCTGCAGCCAGGCGAAGGCCCGGCACCGACGCTGGACCTGCGCGCCATCGACCCGGACATCGACTTCAGCTATGACTTCCAGGACCTGCATTTCACTCGTACTGGCGACTGCGCTGGCGGCGACCACCCGCGCCGCTGAGCCACCTCGCGTTTCACCGGCAACCGACGCGGCCAGCGCCGGACTGGTGGAGATCCGCACGTTGTCGCCGCGCATCGACCTGGACATCCGCTACGCCGGTGCCAACAACTTCACCGGGGCGCGCGTGCCCGGCTACGAGGCGCCATCGTGTTATCTGCTGGCGCCGGTGGCGAAGGCGCTGGCACAGGTGGAACAGGACCTGCGCGGCGATGGCTTCGGCCTGCGGCTCTACGACTGCTACCGGCCGGTGCGTTCGGTGCAGGCGTTCATGGCCTGGGTGAACGATCCGCGCGAGCGCTCGCGCAAGGCACAGCAGTACCCGGACCTGGACAAACCACGGTTGCTGGCCGACGGCTACATCGCCGAGCGCTCTGGCCATAGTCGTGGCGCCACGGTTGATCTGGGCCTGCTGGATTGCCGCAGCGGTGCATGCACGCCGCTGGACATGGCCACCGACTTCGATTTCTTCGGTCCACGCGCGCATACGCAGGCAAGCGGATTGAGCGATGCGCAACAGGCCAATCGCCAGCAGCTGGTGCGCGCGATGGCGCGGCGGGGCTTCGTCAACTATCCGCAGGAGTGGTGGCACTACACCCTGCAGCCCGAACCGGATCCCGGCACCGCGTACGACGTCCCGGTACGGTAGGGGCATCGGCAGGGCTCGCCCTGCACCCGCGGTAGTGCCGGCCGCTGGCCGGCAACATCAGACGCAACAGCAACAGCTTGCTTTCCGTGGGTTGGCGGGGCGGTGCCGGAGTGCGGGGACGCCGTAAATCCGTCCATGGAGGCTTGGCAGCC
>NZ_JCACKF010000003.1:0-11508 GCF_059505245.1 Stenotrophomonas sp. | reverse complement strand
TTTTTTTTTTTTTTTTTTTTTTTTTTTTTTTTTTTTTTTTTTTTTTTTTGTTTTTGTTTTTTTTTTTTTTTTTTTTTTTTTTTTTGGTTTTTGGGGTTTTTTTTTTTTTTTTGGGGGGTTTTTTTTTTGTTGGGTGGCTGTTTTTTTACCCTTTTGTTGTCGGCGTGGGGGGGGGTTGGGCAGGCCCCACGGTGGGGGCCTTGGAGGGCGCATCCGCCCCCCCATGGCGGGTTTTTCGAACGGTCCCGCCTGCCCACACCGCCCCGCCCAACAAATAGAAAAGCCAGAGCCGGCTGTTGCTCCGGCTCTGGCTTCTGCTGTGGAACTTGACGTTGCCTCTGCGGGTGCCGGGCCGCAGGCCCGGCCGATGAACTCAGACCACCGGTTCGCGCAGGACGGGGTTGTCCCAGCCGGGGCGCGGCGCGAAACGGTCGCCATGGCGCTGCTGCAGCGCCTTCAACCGCTCGACGATCGCATCGGCACCGACCGCACGGATGTGCTGGATCGGACCGCCGCGGAACGGTGCGAAACCGGTGCCGAAGATCACGCCGGCATCCAGCAGGTCCGCGTCGGCCACCACGCCCTCGTGCAGGCAGGCCACCGCCTCGTTCAACAGCGGCAGGATCAGGCGGTCCTCCAGATCGGCCGGGGCCTTGTAGTCGCTGGCCACGTCCGGCTTCTTCGGCTTGCCGTTCTCCCAGGTGTAGATGCCCTGGCCATCCTTCTTGCCGCGCTTGTCCGGTTCCACCGTCTGCAGTGCGGCCGGGATCTGCAGGCCCAGGAACGGCGCCAGTTCGCGGCCGACGCCGGCGGCCACGTCCAGGCCGACGGTATCGATCAGTTCGATCGGGCCCATCGGCATGCCGAACTTCACCGCGGCCTTGTCGATCACCGGGCCCGGAATGCCCTCGGCATACGCGGTGGCCGCTTCCAGCATGTACGGGAACAGCACGCGGTTGACCAGGAAGCCCGGGCTGCCGGCTACCGGCACCGGGAACTTGCCCAGCGCCTTGCAGAACGCGGCCAGGCGGCGCTCGGTCTCCGGCGCCATGCCGTCGTGATGGATGATCTCCACCAACGGCATCTGCGCTACCGGGTTGAAGTAGTGCAGGCCCGCGAACTGCGCAGGGCGCTGGATGTGGTCGCGCAGTTCCACCAGCGGAATCGACGAGGTGTTGGTGGTCAGCAGGGCGTCCTGCTTCATCTTCGGCTCAAGCGTCTGGTACAGCGCACGCTTGGCTTCGGGGTTCTCGATGATTGCCTCGATCACCAGGTCGGCCTCGGCCACGCCGTTGCCTTCCAGGTCGGCACGCAGGCGCGCGGCCACGGCCGGGCGCTTGCTCTCGTCGCGCACCTTCTTGGCGAACAGCGCCTGCGCGCGTTCCATGGCCGGGTCGATGAAGCGCTGCTCGCGGTCCTGCAGGGTCACCTCGAAGCCCTTGTAGGCGGCCCACGCGGCGATGTCGCCGCCCATCACGCCGGCGCCGACCACGTGCACGTGGCGGATGCCGGAATCACCGCCACCGAGGCCCTTCAGGCGTTCGGTGAGGAAGAAGATACGGATCAGGTTGCGCGCGGTCGGAGTACTGGCCAGCTTCACCACGGCACGCCGCTCGGCGTCCAGGCGGGCCTGGATCGGCTTGCCGCCACTGCGCTGCCAGGTGCTGATCAGTGCGTACGGCGCCGGGTACTGGTCCTTCTTCGCCTTGCGGGCGACCTGCTTGACCATCTGCGGTGCCAGCAGCGTGCGTGCCAGCCAGGTGTTGGTGGCCCAGGCCGTGGCGCGCTGCTTGAACGGGCGGGTGGTGCCGGACAGCGCCAGTGCAACGGCCGTGTCGAGCACCACCGCCGGTGCCACCACCTTGTCGACCAGGCCGATGCCACGCGCGGCCGAGGCCGACAGGGTGCGGCCGGTCAGCATCATGTCCATCGCTGCCGGGGCGCCCACCAGGTGCGGCAGGCGGGCGCTGCCACCCCACCCCGGGAAGATGCCCAGCTGGGTTTCCGGCAGGCCGATGCGGGTGCTGCTGTCATTGGAGGCCACGCGATAGCGGCAGGCCAGGGCAAGCTCGGTGCCACCGCCGAGGCAGTGGCCGTGGATGGCCGCTACGGTCGGGCAGGGCAGCTCGGCCAGCTTCTGGTAGGTGGCCTGGCCACGCCGGATCGCGTCGTTGACGGTGCCGCGACGGTCGAATTCCTGGAACTCCTTCAGGTCGGCACCGGCAATGAAGCCGGCCTTCTTCAGCGACTGGATGACCACGCCCTTGGGCGGGTCCAGGGCAATGCGCTCAAGCAGGTCGCCCAGTTCCAGCAGCACGTCCTGCGACATCGCATTGACGCTGCTGTCCTGGCGATCCAGGGAGAGAACCACCACGCCGTCGTCGCGGATCTCGGGGTGCCAGTGGCTGAAGCGGAGACCATCGAAGCCTGAGAGCATGGACGTTCCATCCGGTTGTGTATGGAGAAGCGGCTATGATCCAGAGGTTGTTTCCCCCGCGTCAAATCCCAATAGCAGGGGAGTGGCGCCCCCGGATCCATGGCCGTGGATCGGGACGCTAACCGAATGGTGGTTAAAAGCTGGTGCGGCGCCAGGTGATCGGCGACTGAACTTTTCCCGGGATTGGCAGTCTCATTGCCCGACGTCGGTTGGGCTGACAGGAGTGCGGCCCCTCATGGCCGATGTTGATACACCTCAGGAGCTGGATCTGGAGCTGGTCCGGCGCGTGCAGCACGGCGAGAGTGCCGCGTTCGATGTCCTGGTGCGCAAGTACCAGCATCGGGTCGTGGCCCTGGTCGGTCGCTACATCGCCGACTGGAGCGAATGTCAGGACGTCGCCCAGGACACTTTCATCCGTGCCTACCGCGCGATCGGGAGTTTCCGTGGCGATGCCCAGTTCTCAACCTGGTTGCATCGAATCGCCGTGAATACCGCCAAAAACTACCTGGCTTCACACAATCGTCGTCCGCCGACCGATGACATCGACATCGGTGACGCCGAGCAGTTCGACAGCGGTACCCGCCTGCGGGACACCGACACGCCCGAGCGCGAGTTGATGCGCCAGGAGCTGGAACAGACGGTCATGAAGGCCGTCAACGCGCTGCCGGAGGAACTCCGGTCGGCGATCACCCTGCGCGAGGTGGAAGGCCTGAGCTACGAGGATATCGCGCAGAAGATGGGGTGCCCGATCGGCACCGTGCGTTCCCGGATCTTCCGGGCGCGCGAGGCGATCGACACCGAACTCCGGCCGCTGTTGGACATCGGCAGCGCCACCCGTGAGAAGAGCCGCGTATGACCAGTAATCCGTTCAACGAATCGCAGAACCATCAATCGCCCGCCGGGCAGCGCCTGGACCAGCGCCATCGCGAGCAGCTGTCGGCCCTGGTCGATGGCGAGCTGGGTGCCGATGAAGCGCGCTTCCTGCTGCGCCGGATGGAACACGACCCCGAACTGGCCGGCTGCCAGGAGCGCTGGCAGCTGCTGGGCGACGTGATGCGCGGGCAGGCCCCGGCGTTGGCACCGGCCGGCTTCAGTGCCGCCGTTGCGGCCGCCATTGCGGCAGAGCCGACGCCGCAGGCCGAGCCGCGTCGCCAGGTGCGTCGCAGTGGCTGGCGCGCCTGGAGCGGCGGTGCTGCGCTGGCCGCATCGGTCGCCGCGGTCGCCCTGTTCATCGGCGGCGAGAAATTGAAGGAGGCGACGCCGGGTGAACCGCAGGCGCCGCAGGTGATCGCCAGCCAGGCGGAACTGACGCCGGCACCGGCCGCGCCGACCCCAGTCACCGAGGCTTCGGTGGACACGGCCGCAGTGGCCGTGGCTGCTGCGCCGGCCGTAGCGATGGCCGCGGCGGGCCGCCGCCAGGACGCCCGCCGTGCCAGCGCTACGCGCAGCCAGCAGGCCGCGCGTGCCGCCCAGCGCGACGACACTTCGCAGCGCGCCATCGCGGCCGTGCAGGCACCGTTGACCCCGACCGTGCCGGCCAACGCCAACCGCAACCTGCCGTTCGGCGAGGTCAGCGGGCTGCAGGCCCGGCCATGGCCGCGCTCCAGCCTGGCGCCCGCCGCTGGCGGCGCGCTCAATGCCAGCTTCCCGGCCCACGCCGGTAGTGCCGCGTTCTATCCGTTCGAGCCGCGCCTGCAGGATGACCTGCCGGTGCCGCCGCGCCCGCGCGACTGAGCCGGGCGCCTTCACGCCCCGCCGTCGGCGGGGCCCGTATTCCTCTTTCCACCCGACCCGGAGGTTGCCGTCCGATGACTCCCCGACTCCGCACGCAGGCCATTGGCCTGCTGGCCCTGACCCTTCCCCTGGTGGCCTGCGCACAGGCGCCGGCGCCCGTCGCGCAGACCCAGCCCGCGCCAGCCGCGGCCGCGCGGGCACCGGCGCAGCCGCTGGTCAGTGGCCTGCCCGACTTCACCAACCTGGTCGAACAGGTCGGCCCGGGCGTGGTCAACGTCGACACCACCATCGTCCGCAACAACCGCCAGGCCGCGCGCGGCCCGATGGGCGACGATGACATGCCGGAGTTCTTCCGCCGCTTCTTTGGTCCCGACTTCCCGATGCCGGGGCAGGGGCCGGGTGGGCCAGACGGTGGCCCCAGCATCAAGGGCCGTGGCATGGGCTCGGGCTTCATCATCTCGCCCGATGGCTATGTGCTGACCAACTACCACGTGGTGGCCGACGCCAGTGACGTGAAGGTCAAGCTGGGCGACAGCCGTGAGTTCACCGCCAAGGTGGTGGGCAGCGACCAGCAGTACGACGTCGCCCTGCTGAAGATCGACGGGAAGAACCTGCCAACCGTGCGCGTGGGTGACTCCAACAGCCTGAAGCCGGGGCAGTGGGTTGTCGCGATCGGCTCGCCGTTCGGCCTCGACCATTCTGTCACCGCCGGCGTGGTCAGCGCCGTCGGCCGCAGTACGGGTGGCCCCGACCAGCGCTATGTGCCGTTCATCCAGACCGACGTGGCGATCAACCAGGGCAATTCCGGTGGCCCTCTTCTGAACACCCGCGGCGAAGTGGTCGGCATCAACTCGCAGATCTTCTCCGCGTCCGGCGGCTACATGGGCATCAGCTTCGCGATCCCGATCGACCTGGCGATGAGCGCGGTGGAGCAGATCAAGAAGAGCGGCAAGGTCACCCGCGGCCAGCTCGGCGCGGTCGTGGAGCCGATCGATTCGCTGAAGGCGCAGGGCCTGGGCCTGCCGGACAGCCGTGGCGCCCTGGTCAACCAGATCGTGGCCGGCAGTGCGGCCGCCAAGGCCGGCGTGCAGGTGGGCGACGTCATCCGCTCGGTCAACGGCAGCCCGGTCAACAGCTGGTCCGACCTGCCGCCGCTGATCGGTGCGATGGCGCCGGGCAGCAAGGTGAACCTGGTGGTGTACCGCGACGGCAAGCCGCATGACCTCAGTGCCACGTTGACCGCCCTGAGTGAAGACGGGCAGGCCAGTGCCCGCGGGCCGTCGGCCGGCGGTGCCGAGGCGGCGCCGCAGACCGGGGCCAATGCCCTGCTGGGGCTGGACGTGAGCGACCTGAGCGCAGCTCAGCGCAAGCAGTTCGGGCTCAACGGCAACGAAGGCGTGCGCATCACCGGGGTCAAGGGCCAGGCGGCGCGTGATGCCGGCCTGTCGCCGGGCATGGTGATCCTGCAGGTCGGCCGCGTCGCGGTCGGCAGTGTGGATGCCCTGAACCGGGCGCTGTCCAGCTTCAAGAAGGACGACGTGGTCATGCTGCTGGTCCGCACGGCCAATGGCAACAGCGCCTTCGTGGCGGTCAAGGCCGGCCAGTAGGGCCTGCCGGGGCCGCTCCGGCGGCCCCTGGGCCTCCCCCGAAGCCCCGCCCCGGCGGGGCTTCGGTCGTTCCGGGCCGGTGCCCGGCAGCCGGTTTTCGCGGCCGGGCGCTGGGCGTGCGATAATCGACCGTTACCCTGACGACGCCGCGCGCCGCCGCCACCTATGTCTTCTGATTCGATGCGGAACATCCGCAACTTCTCCATCATCGCCCATGTCGACCACGGCAAGTCCACGCTGGCCGACCGCATCATCCAGCTCTGCGGTGGCCTGCAGGCCCGCGAGATGGAAGCGCAGGTGCTCGATTCCAATCCGATCGAGCGCGAGCGTGGCATCACGATCAAGGCGCAGTCGGTGTCACTGCCGTACCTGGCCAAGGACGGGCAGACCTACCACCTGAACTTCATCGACACCCCCGGCCACGTCGACTTCTCCTATGAAGTCAGCCGCTCGCTGGCCGCCTGCGAAGGCGCGCTGCTGGTGGTCGATGCGGCGCAGGGCGTGGAAGCCCAGTCGGTGGCCAACTGCTACACCGCCGTGGAGCAGGGCCTGGAAGTGGTGCCGGTGATCAACAAGATCGACCTGCCCACCGCCGACATCGAGCGCGCCAAGGCCGAGATCGAGGCCGTGATCGGCATCGATGCCTCCGACGCCGTGCCGGTCAGTGCCAAGACCGGCCTCAACGTGCAGGACGTGCTGGAAGCGATCGTGCACCGCATTCCGCCGCCGGCGCCGCGCGACACCGACAAGCTGCAGGCGCTGATCATCGACTCGTGGTTCGACAACTACCTCGGCGTGGTGTCGCTGGTGCGCGTGATGCAGGGCGAGATCAAGGCCGGTGACAAGCTGCAGGTGATGTCGACCGGCCGCAACCACCAGGTCGACAACGTCGGCGTGTTCACGCCGAAGCGCAAGGTGCTGCCGGCGCTGCGTGCCGGTGAAGTGGGCTGGGTCACCGCCAGCATCAAGGACGTGCATGGCGCGCCGGTCGGCGACACCCTCACCCTGGCCGGCGATCCGGCGCCGAAGCCGCTGCCGGGCTTCCAGGAAATGCAGCCGCGCGTGTTCGCCGGCCTGTTCCCGGTCGATGCCGAAGACTACCCGGACCTGCGCGAAGCGCTGGACAAGCTGCGCCTGAACGATGCCGCGCTGCGTTTCGAGCCGGAAAGCTCCGAGGCGATGGGCTTCGGCTTCCGCTGCGGCTTCCTGGGCATGCTGCACATGGAAATCGTGCAGGAGCGCCTGGAGCGCGAATACAACCTGGACCTGATCAGCACCGCGCCGACGGTGGTGTATGAGGTCCTGAAGACCGATGGCTCGATCATCAACATGGACAACCCGGCCAAGCTGCCGGCGGTGAACCAGGTCGAGGAAATCCGCGAACCGATCATCCGCGCCAACGTGCTCACCCCCGAGGAGTACATCGGCAACATCATCAAGCTGTGCGAAGAAAAGCGCGGCAGCCAGATCGGCATCAACTACCTGGGCAGCCAGGTGCAGATCAGCTACGAGCTGCCGATGGCCGAGGTGGTGCTGGACTTCTTCGACAAGCTGAAGTCGGTCAGCCGCGGCTACGCCTCGCTCGATTACCACTTCGTGCGCTTCGACGCAGGCCCGTTCGTGCGCGTGGACGTGCTGATCAATGGTGACAAGGTCGATGCGCTGTCGTTGATCGTGCACCGCAGCCACGCTGACCGACGTGGCCGCGAGCTGTGCGAGAAGATGAAGGACCTGATCCCGCGCCAGATGTTCGACGTGGCCATCCAGGCCGCCGTCGGCTCGCAGATCATCGCCCGCACCACGGTCAAGGCCATGCGCAAGAACGTGCTGGCCAAGTGCTATGGTGGCGACGTTTCGCGCAAGAAGAAGCTTCTGGAAAAGCAGAAGGAAGGCAAGAAGCGCATGAAGCAGGTCGGACGCGTGGAGATTCCGCAGGAAGCGTTCCTGGCCGTCCTGCAGATGGACAACAAGTAAGGCCCGCACCGGCCCTGCGGGGCCGGTCGTCTGGTGACGTTGCAAAGGACCCTGAATGAAACTGTTTGAGATCCTCCTGGTCGTGCTGACCCTGGCCTCGGGCCTGATCCTGCTCGCGGACAAGCTGTACCTCGCCAAGCGTCGCGCCCAGCGCGCGGGCCTGCTCGACTCCGAGCCGGTGCTGGTGGATTACTCGCGTGCGTTCTTCCCGGTGCTGGCGATCGTGCTGATCGTGCGCAGTTTCATCGCCGAGCCGTACAAGATCCCGTCCAGCTCGATGATGCCGAACCTGCTGATCGGCGACTTCATCCTGGTCAACAAGTTCTCCTACGGCCTGCGCCTGCCGATCAGCAACACCAAGATCGTGCCGTTTGGCGAGCCGTCGCGCGGCGACGTGGTGGTGTTCCACTTCCCCGGCCACAGCGACAACGATCCGGCCAAGGGTGAGAACTTCATCAAGCGCGTCATCGGCGTGCCGGGCGACACCGTGGTCTTCGAAGGCGACGGCGTGATCCTCAACGGCGAACCGCTGAAGTACGACAACAAGGGCATCTATGCAGGCCACAAGGGCCAGGGCGAGGGTGCCAACCTGCTGGTCGAACACCTGCCGGGTCGTACCCACACCGTGCTGGAGACCGACTATCCGCGTGGCCAGGGCCAGTGGACCGTGCCGGCCGGCAAGTACCTTGTGATGGGCGACAACCGTGACAACAGCGACGATGGCCGTTTCTGGGGCCTGCTGCCGGAAGAAAACCTGCGCGGCAAGGCCTTCCTGATCTGGCTGAACTGCCAGGGCTGGTTCTGCAAGGATGGCTTCGAGCCGTCGCGGATCGGCTCGAGCATCAACTGATCGGGCATCAACCGAGTATTTTCACATCCAACGCGTATCTGGGGAGAACGCAATGAAGACGATGAACACGCAGCGTGGCATGACCCTGACCTCGTTCCTGGCGGTCCTGATCGTGGTCGGTTTCTTCCTTTACATCGGCATGAAGCTGTTCCCGATGTACCAGGAGTATTACGCGGTGCGCTCGGCGATGAAGAGCCTGGCCAACGAGCCGGGTGTGGGCAGCATGGAACCGGCCCGGATCCAGGATCTGTTCTTCAAGCGGCTGTACATCAACTACTCGGAAAACGTGAAGCCGGCCAACGTGAAGTTCGACCGCCGCGACAATGGCTGGACCCTCAAGGTCAACTACGAAGTGCGCCGTCCGCTGGTCGGCAACCTGGACGTGGTTGGCAAATTCGATTCATCCCAGGACCTGACCCGAAGCGGTGCCGAATAAACCTTTCCAACGTGGTGACCTGATCGGTCATCCCTTCCGCGACCCGGCGCTGCTGAAGCAGGCGCTGACGCATCGCAGTGCCGGTGCGCCACACAACGAGCGCCTGGAGTTCCTGGGCGACAGCATCGTCAACATGATGGCGGCCGAGGCGTTGTACCAGCGCTGGCCCAAGGCTGACGAAGGCGCGATGACCCGTGCCCGCGCCGAGCTGGTGCGTGAAGGCGCGCTGGCGGTGATCGGGCGCACCCTGGAACTGGGCGATCGACTGATCCTGGGTCCGGGAGAAATGAAGTCCGGCGGCCACCGTCGTGATTCGATCCTGGCCGACGCGGTGGAAGCCGTGGTGGCTGCGATCTACCTGGATGCCGGCTTCGAGGCCTGCCGGGCGGTGGTACTGCCCTGGTTCAGCGCTTCGATCGAGGCACTGCCGGCCTCCGGCCGGCCCGAGAAGGACCCCAAGACCCGCCTGCAGGAATGGCTGCAGGCCCGACAGAAGGCGTTGCCGCAGTATGAACTGGTGTCAGAATCCGGTGACGACCACGCCAAGCACTTCCGGGTACGCTGCAGCGTAGCCGACCCGGCCGCCAGCACCGAGGGCGAAGGCGCCTCGCGGCGGCTTGCCGAACAACAGGCGGCTGCGGCCGTCCTAGAACAACTGGATTCCAAGTGAGCGAACAAACTCCCCATCATTGCGGCAGCGTGGCCGTCATCGGCCGCCCGAACGTGGGCAAGTCGACCCTGACCAATGCCCTGGTCGGCGCCAAGGTCAGCATCGTCTCCAACCGTCCGCAGACCACGCGCCATCGCCTGCTGGGCATCGCCACCTATCCGGAAGGCCAGCTGGTGCTGGTCGACACCCCCGGCCTGCACAAGGTGCAGAAGCGGGCGATGAACCGGGTGATGAACCGCGCCGCGCGTGGCTCGCTGGAAGGCGTCGATGCCGGCCTGCTGGTGATCGAAGCCGGTCGCTGGGATGAAGAGGACAGCCTGGCGTTCAACGTGCTGCGCGACGCCGGCATCCCGGTCGTGCTGGTGGTCAACAAGATCGATCGCCTGAAGGAAAAGGGCGCGCTGCTGCCGTTCCTGCAGCAGGTGACCGAAGGTCGTGATTTCGCCGCCGTGCACCCGATCTCGGCGCAGAAGCGCAACGGCCTGGAAGCGCTGGTGCGCGACGTGCTGAAGCTGCTGCCGGAAGCCCCGCCGATGTTCGGCGAGGACGAGATCACTGATCGCAGCCAGCGTTTCCTGGCCGGTGAACTGGTGCGCGAGCAGTTGATGCGCCAGCTCGGCGAGGAACTGCCGTACGCAACCACCGTCGAGATCGAGCGCTTCACCGAGGATGGCAACCTGCTGCGCATCGGTGCGGTGATCTGGGTCGAGCGCGAGGGCCAGAAGGCCATCGTGATCGGCAAGGGCGGCGCCCGCCTGAAGGAGATCGGCGCCAAGTCCCGCCTGCAGATGGAGCGTCTGTTCGGGGCCAAGGTGTTCCTGGAAACCTGGGTGCGCGTGCGTGAAGGCTGGTCCGACGACGAGGCCGCGCTGAAGGCCTTCGGCTACGAATAAGCCGCGACGGTCGCTTCGATGATGATCGAGGACGACACCGGCTTCGTGCTGCACGCACGGGCCTACCGCGAGACCAGCCTGCTGGTCGAAGTGTTGAGCGCGCAGCATGGCCGTATCGGCCTGCTGGCGCGTGGCGTGTCCACCGCCAAGGGCCAGGTGCTGCGCGCCGCCCTGCAGCCGTTGCAGTGGATCCGCTTCAGTGCCCAGCAGCGGGGTGAACTGGCCCAGCTGCGGGGCGCCGAGGCGCTGGATGCCGCGCCACGCCTGGTCGGCCAGGCGATGTTGGCCGGCTTCTACCTGAGTGAACTGACCCTGCGCCTGGCCCCGCGCCAGGACCCGCTGCCGGAGCTGTACCTCGCCTACGGTGAGGCACGCGCGCGGCTGGCGGTCGGTGCCGGCCTGGCCTGGACCCTGCGCCGTTTCGAGCGCGAACTGCTGTCCGCGCTGGGCCTGGGTTTCGACCTGGACAGTGCCAGTGATGGCCAGCCGATCGACCCGGCGGCGCGCTACGAGCTGGACCCGCAGGAAGGGGCGCAGCGCCTGCTGAGCGAGCGTGGCGGGGAGCGCCGGGCGGCGGCCACTGGCTCGGCGCTGCTGGCCCTTGCGGCCGACGAAGAACCGGATGCCGCCGATCTGGCCAGCCTGCGCCTGCCGATGCGGCGGGTGCTGGCCCATCACCTGGGCGCGCGCGGGCTGAAGTCCTGGGAAATGCTCGAGCAGCTTGCGCCGCGCAGGTAGGGGGGCGGCAGGGCTTGCAGCCCTGCACCTGCCGAATCAACGTCAACGGCAAAAGCTGGCTATCCGTGGGTAGGCGGGTGGGTCCGGTTGCGGGAGACGCCGTAAACCCGTCCCTGGGGGCTTGGCCGCGGCATCCATGCCGCGGACACTCCCGCAACCGGACCCACCC
>NZ_JCACKF010000002.1:173378-221691 GCF_059505245.1 Stenotrophomonas sp. | reverse complement strand
GGGGCCCTTATATTTCCCTTGTTTGATTTTGTTGTTGGCCGCCCGGGGCCCGCCACGACCGGGCGATCAGGTCTGCTTGCGCCGGATCGGGATGGCCGACACCGGCACCGAGGCCACGTCATGCCCGCCTTCGCGGATCGGTGCGCCCGGGTCCGGTGCCCAGGCGTGGGCGTAGATTACTTCCCAGCTGCTGGGCAGCTTGCCGTCGGCGCGTCGCATCGGTTCATACGCCGCTGCCGCCGCGGCGAAGCGGCCACGCCCGGTCAGCGTGTGGCGGCGGTCCACCCGCGCATTGGTCGCGCCCATCGCGCGCAGCTCCCGCATCAACGAGGGCAGGTCGTCGTAGGTCAGGGTGAACAGGTCGCGGTCCAGCACCGGGTCGCGGAAACCGGCCATCATCAGCGCATCGCCGAACTGGGCGATCTGCGCGAAGCGGCTCACGTGCGGGCGGTCATCGGCGGCCGCGAACGCTTCGTTGAGTTCGACCAGCGTATCCGGGCCGAAGGTGGAGCACAGCAGCAGGCCGCCGGGCTTGAGCACGCGACGGAAGCCGGCGAACACCGCCGGCAGGTCGTCCACCCACTGCAGGCACAGGTTGCTGAAGATCACGTCCACGCTGTTGTCGGCCAGTGGCAGCGCGGCGGCGTCGCCGCACAGGCGCTGGAACGGCTTCCACCAGCCGGCCTGGCGCTTGGCCTGGTCCAGCATCGGCAGCGCCACGTCCAGCGCGATCACCTGCGCCTTCGGCCAGCGCTTCTTCATCAGCGCACTGGCGTGGCCGGTACCCGCGCCGATGTCCAGCACTACCTCGGGCTTGCGTGCCTCCAGGTAGTCCAGCGATTCCACCAGCCGCGCCTGCACCTCGCGCTGCAGGGCGGCGGCGGCGTCGTAGCTGTTGGCGGCGCGGGCGAACGCGCGGCGGACATGGCGGGCATCGAAGTGGGACGGCATTGCGAAAGTCTCTTAGAACGTACCGGGGTAGGCGCCGCCGTCGATCAGCAGGTTCTGCCCGGTGAGGTAACCGGCCTGTGCGCTGCACAGGAAGGCGCAGGCCGCGCCGAATTCATCCGCCGTGCCGAAGCGGCCGGCCGGGATCTGCTGGCGGCGGCGTTCGGCCACTTCGGCAGCATTGCCGTCCTTGCCCGCACTGTGGGCGAAGTTGGCGCGCAGGCGGTCGGTGTCGAACTGGCCGGGCAGCAGGTTGTTGATGGTGACATTGTGTGCCACGGTGCGGCGCGACAGCCCGGCGACGAAGCCGGTCAGGCCGCTGCGCGCGCCGTTGGACAGTGCCAGGATGTCGATCGGGGCCTTCACCGCCGAGGACGTGATGTTGACGATGCGGCCGAAGCCACGCGCGATCATCGCGTCCACGGTGGCGCGGATCAGCGCGATCGGCGCCAGCATGTTGGCGTCCAGTGCGGCGATCCAGTCGTCGCGCTCGAAACTGCGGAAGTCGCCCGGCGGCGGGCCACCGGCATTGGTGACCAGGATGTCCACCTGCGGGCACGCGGCGAGCGCTGCGGAGCGACCGGCCTCGGTGGTCACGTCGGCGGCGACCACGCGGACTTCGGCGGCGCCGGGCAGGGCGCGCAGCGCTTCGGCGGCGGCCTGCAGCGCAGCCTCACCACGGGCCACGATCACTACGTTGACGCCCTCGCGCACCAGCGCACGCGCGCAGCCCAGGCCCAGCCCCTTGCTTGCGCCGCAGACCAGTGCCCAGCGGCCGTTGATACCCAGATCCATGCATCAATCCTGCGGAATGAGGAAGGCGCTCATTGTCCGCCATCGGCCGGTGACAGGCCGGCAACGAAGTGTTGCAGGGCGGCGGCCACCTCGTCGGCATGGCCGAGGAAGGGCGCATGGCCGCCGTGGGCGATGGTCAGCGCCTGCGCACCGGGGGCCAGTGCCGCGGCGGCCTGCATTGCCGCCGGAGACACCAGCCGGTCACGCTGGCCGGCGATCCACAGGCTGGGCTTGGCCAGCGTCGGCAGTGCGCCACGCAGGTCGGTGCTTTCCAGCAGGCGCAGGCCTTCCAGCAGGGCGCGTTCGGTGGGTGCACCGCGCTCGACCAGGCGCTGGCGCAGCGTGCGCAGCTCCTCGCGGGCGTGTGCCGAGCCCATGACATCCAGCGCCAGGAAGCGTTCCAGGGTGCCACCGAAGTCGGTGGCCAGCTCGCGCCCGAACTGCTCGAACACCGCCGGCTCCACCGCATGCGGCCAGTCGTCGCCACGCACGAAGCGCGGCGTGGCCGCGATCATCGCCAGCCCGCGCACCTTCGGCAGTGTCGCGGCGGCGTGCAGCGCGAACAGGCCGCCCAGCGACCAGCCGCACCACACCGCAGGCGGCGTGGCCGCGGCAATGGCATTGACCACGAACGGCAGGCGCAGCGGCGTGGTGTCCTCGCGGCTGTGGCCATGGCCCGGCAGATCAACCAGATGCAGGGTGAAGTGATCGGCCAGGCGTTGCACCAACGGCGCGAACACGCCGCCCTGCAGGGCCCAGCCATGGATCAGTACCAGGTCCGGCCCCTGGCCGGTGACGTCGATATGCATGGGGAAACGGCAACAGGCTCAGGCAAAGACAGGCAGCGGCGGTGGCGCGGCCTCACGCGCGGCCAGGTCGACGCGATCGCGCGCGCTGGCAATGGCTTCGACCAGGCCACGCACCTGCTCGGGGGTGTGCAGCGCGGACAGCGTGACGCGCAGGCGCGCCTTGCCTTCGGGAACCGTGGGCGGGCGGATCGCGCCGACCAGCCAACCGGCCTGTTCCAACGCCTGGGACATCGCCACGGCGCGATGGTCGTCGCCACACAGCAGCGGCTGGATCGGCGTTTCCGAGGCCATCAGGTCCAGGCCATGGCGGCGGGCTTCGCCGCGGAACAGCGCGATCAGATCGGTCAGTTTCGAGCGCCGCCAGTTGTCACGGCGCGCCAGGCGCACCGCTTCCAGTGCTGCTGCGGCCAGCGCCGGCGGCATCGCAGTGGTGTAGATGTACGGGCGTGCGGTTTCGGCCAGGTGCTCGACCAGGTCGTCGCGGCCCAGCACCAGCGCGCCGGAACCGCCCAGTGCCTTGCCCAGCGTGACCAGCTGCAGCGGCACATCGTCCACGCCCAGCCCGGCGGCGGCCACGGCACCACGGCCATCACCGACCACGCCCACGCCGTGTGCATCGTCCACATAGAACAGCGCCTGCTGCAGGCGTGCCACCAGCGACAATGCACGCAGCGGTGCGATGTCGCCATCCATGCTGAACACACCGTCGGTGGCCAGCATCGCCGCGCCGTCGGGCGCGTGCTTGAGCTGGCGCATCGCGCCTTCGGCGTCAAGGTGCGGATAACGGCGCAGGCGCGCACCCGCCAGCCGCGTCGCATCGAGCAGGCTGGCGTGGTTGAGCTTGTCCTGCACGCACACATCGTTCTCTTCGCTCAGCAGCGCCTGCTGCACGGCCAGGTTGGCGGCGAAGCCACTGCCGAACAGCAGCGCGCGCGGGTAGCCCAGCCACTCCGCCACTTCGCGCTCCAGTGCCTCATGCAGGGCGTGGTGGCCGCAGACCAGATGCGAGGCGCCCGCGCCGGAGCCTTCGCGTGCGGCCGCATCCTGCAATGCGTTGACCACGCTGAACTGCTGGGCCAGGCCCAGGTAATCGTTGCTGCAGAAGCCGGTCAGCCACTGGCCGTCCACCTCCAGGCGGACGCCATCACGACGGCTGACCGTGCGCCGCGTGCGGCGACGGCCTTGGGCATCGCGCAGGGCGCGTTGGGCGTGGAGGCGGGCGGTCAGGTCGGGGCGGGCCATGGCGGCTGAATGCGGCGACGGGGCGGCTAGGGTAGCGCGTTGCCGCGGCGCCTGCTTGCGGCCCGTCTCAGGCCGCGTGAGCGCAGCCACAGGCGGGCGCATCGGCGCTGATATCAGCGTGCACGGTGCCGCCGTGGTCGTGGCCCTCGGCATCCACCTGCACCGCCATCGGCTGCAACCCCAGCCGCGCGAACAGGGCCAGGTCGCGCTCGCTCTCCGGGTTGCCGGTGGTCAGCAGCTTGTCGCCGTAGAAGATCGAGTTGGCACCGGCCACGAAGCACAGCGCCTGCAGTTCGTCGCTCATCGCCTCGCGACCGGCCGACAGCCGCACCATCGAACGCGGCATGGCGATGCGTGCCACCGCGATCATGCGCACGAACTCGAACGGATCCAGTTCGGCACTGCCATGCAGTGGCGTGCCCGCCACCTGCACCAGCTTGTTGATCGGCACCGAATCGGGATGCGCCGGCAGCGTGGCCAGCGCCAGCAGCAGGCCCACGCGCTGCGCGCGCGTCTCGCCCATGCCGACAATGCCGCCGCAGCAGGTTTTCAGACCGGCATCGCGCACGTGCGCCAGCGTGTCCAGGCGGTCCTGGTACTGGCGCGTGTGGATGATCGAATCGTAGTAGTCCGGCGCGGTGTCGAGATTGTGGTTGTAGTAGTCCAGGCCGGCGTCCTTCAGCGCACGCGCCTGCTCGCCACTGAGCATGCCCAGCGTGGCGCAGGTTTCCAGGCCCAGTGCCTTCACCCCGGCGATCATCGCCGCCACCTTCGGGATGTCGCGGTCCTTCGGCGATCGCCACGCGGCACCCATGCAGAAGCGCGATGCGCCGGCAGCCTTGGCCTGGCGTGCCTTGGCCAGCACCGCGTCGGTGTCCATCAGCTTCTGCGCGTTCACCCCGGTGCTGTAGCGCTGTGCCTGCGGGCAGTACGCGCAGTCTTCCGGGCAGCCGCCGGTCTTCACCGACAACAGCGTGGACACCTGCACCTGCGCTGGGTCGAAGTGCTCGCGATGGACTGCGGCAGCGCGGAACAGCAGCTCGGGGAACGGCAGATCGAACAGCGCCTGCAGTTCGTCGTGTTGCCAGTCGTGGCGGATGGCAGCAGCCATGGCGGGACCTTGGGTACGAGTGGAGCGAGGGCGGCAGTGTGGGTGGGTTGGTGAGCCCTGTCAACTTGATTGATTCCCATGTGGTTTACATCGACTGACCGCCATGAATGGGCGCTACGGTGTAAGTTCATTGCTGCATACGGACGCGCGAGCACGTGCCATGAACAGCTACCAGCCCTACCCGATCCGCCGCGACGCGGTGCTGTGCAGCCTTGCCGAACTGCCCGACGGCGGCCTGCGCGTGGTGCTGGATGATCTTCGCCAGTCCGACACGCCAGGGGAGTGGAAGAACCACGTCTTCGTGACCTTCAAGGACTACCCGGCAGGGCAGCTCGATCCGGCGACGTTGCCGAAGGAGGAGCTCGAGGCTTTCGGACACTATGTGCTGGTTCGCCTGTTGGCCATCAATGGCCGTCTGCGCGATACGGACGAGCGCTCCGACAACGATGCCCATCTCACTGACCAGGCGCGGCAGAACATCGCCGCGCTGACCAGCGAGGACATCGCCTCGATCGATGAGCAGCTGTTCTCCCTCTGCGACGGGCAGTTCCGAAAGATCGCCTACATTGTGGGCATGGTCATGTCGCTGCAGCCGAAGTGCCGATCGGGAATTCCCGATGTGTTCTATGCAGGGCGTGTACGCATGCTGGTGGAACGGGGCATGTTGCAGGCGCAGGGCGACCTCACGCGGATGGGCTGTTGCGAAGTGCGCGTCCGGCAGTAGGCTTGCGCCTACCAGGACCTCATTGGAACTGTGCTTACATCTACCTGCTGGAAGGACACATGCTGAAGTCCATCCAGAAGATGGGGGCATCTGAGGCAATGAAAGAAGGATGCGCATGGAACCGGATACGATGCCGCAGGGCGGAAAGCTGCTGATACTCGATCTGGATGAGACGCTGGTGCATGCCAGCGAGCGTGAACTGGAGCGAGCCGCGGATTTCCGCCTCGTCGGCTACCACGTCTACCTGCGGCCCCATCTGCAGGCATTCCTCGACTATGCCTTTGCCCATTTCACGGTGGGTGTGTGGACGTCGTCCGGGCAACTGTACGCCGAACCGCTGGTGGATCGGCTGATGCCGGGGCGTCCGCTGGCATTCCTGTGGTCCGCGCCGCGGTGCAGCACGGCCCGTGATTGGGAAACCGGCGGTTACACCTCGCAGAAGCGGCTGGGCACGCTGAAGCGCCACGGCTTCCGTTTGGAGCAGATGATCGGTATCGATGACACGCCCGGCAAGTACGCCAGAAACTACGGAAATCTGGTCGCGGTGCGTGAGTTCACCGGTGATCCGGCTGATGACGAGCTGGCCCATCTGCAGCTGTATCTGGAGTGGCTGCGGCAGCAGCCCAACGTGCGTGCGGTGGAGAAGCGCCGGTGGCGGGAGCGCCTGCAGGCATAGGTAGCTGCACAGGGCAGGTGCTATCGGCGAGCACCCGCACTCGCGCGTTTCACCGCATCCTGCAAGGCCTGAAGCCACAATAACCGCTGCCCAACGCAAGCGCTGGCGCGCAGACTGTGCCCCATGACCGATCTCCATCGCCTCCGCGGCCGCATCACCGCGCTGGTTCTCAGCGAGGCCTGGCGCCGCCGTGCCGCGCTCTGGGGCGGCGCGGTGGCCGTGGCGTTGGTGGCCATCCTGTTCGCCAAGGCCAGCGACGCGGCCTTCCATCTGTTCCAGCGCATCACCGCGCACTCGCCGTGGTGGGCCCTGCTGCTCACGCCGGGCATCTTCGCGCTGCTGGCCTGGTTGACCAGTGGCGTGCTGAAGCCCACGCGGGGCAGCGGCATTCCGCAGGTCATCGCTGCGTTGGACAAGCCCGATGAGCCATTCCGGAAGACCAATCTTTCGCCTGCGGTCTCAGCCGGCAAGCTGCTGCTGACCTCGTTGTCGCTGCTCGGCGGCGCGTCGGTCGGACGCGAAGGTCCCACGGTGCATGTGGGTGCCAGCCTGATGTATCTGTTCGGCCGCTGGTTCGGCTTCAAGGATCCTCGCGAGCTCTCGCACTTTCTGCTGGCCGGTGGTGCAGCGGGCATTGCCGCGGCGTTCAACACGCCGCTGGCCGGCATCGTATTCGCCATCGAGGAGCTCAGCGGCCGTTTCGAGCATCGCTTCTCCGGCACCCTGCTGACGGCGGTGATCGTCGGTGGCGTGGTGTCGCTGGGCCTGCTCGGCAACTACACCTACTTCGGCCATGTGAGCGCGCGGTTGCCGCTGGGGCAGGGCTGGCTGGCGATCGTGCTGTGCGGCGTGGTGGCCGGGCTGCTGGGCGGCCTGTTCGCGCGCGCGGTGCTGGCCAGTGCGGCGGGCCGCCCGCGTTGGCTGGGCCAGCTGCGCCAGCGGCATCCGGTGCTGCTGGCCG
This sequence comes from Stenotrophomonas sp., assembly GCF_059505245.1. Taxonomy (NCBI): domain Bacteria; kingdom Pseudomonadati; phylum Pseudomonadota; class Gammaproteobacteria; order Lysobacterales; family Lysobacteraceae; genus Stenotrophomonas; species Stenotrophomonas sp. The sequence continues at coordinate 214,425 of NZ_JCACKF010000002.1, read as the reverse complement.
CAGGCTGCGGCCTGGCGGTGGTGGCACTGGCTTTGACGTTCGGCGACGGCGCGTTCGGCACCGGCTACGAACAGGCGCGCAGCCTGGTACAGGGGCAGGCGTTGGTCGGCCACGAGTTCGGGTTGATGAAGCTGCTGGCCAACCTGGCATCGTACGTGGCCGGCATACCCGGCGGCCTGTTCTCGCCCGCGTTGGCGGTCGGCGCGGGGCTGGGCCACAATCTGGCGGTGCTGATGCCGGGCGTGGACCCACGTGCGTTCGTGCTGCTGGGCATGTGCGCCTACCTGACCGGCGTCACCCAGGCACCGCTGACCTCGGCGGTGATCTCGCTGGAGCTGACCGACAGCGGCGATCTGCTCCTGCCGATCCTGGCCACGGTGCTGATCGCGCGGGGCGTGTCCGGTCTGGTATGCCGGGTGCCGATCTATCGTGGGTTGGCGGAGGTGTTGACGGCGTCGGCCGTTGCATCAACCGGGCCTGGGCAGGGCGGACGCCTTTCCTGATCGGCAGCACCCTCTGCAGTTGCGGGCAGTCCCGACACTGCGATCGGTGCTTCGCCGATGGCCGCACATGGGCAGCGCGATGAAGCATGGGCAATGCGCATTGATCTCCTGCATTCGGCAACCCGTGTCTCCCGCGCACTGCTGGGTGTCCTGCTGCCACTGCGCTGCCTGGTCTGCGGCGATCCGGGCCATGATGATCTCGATCTGTGCCGCGCCTGCCTCGCCGGACTGCCCTGGGCCGGTCGCGCCTGCCTGCGGTGTGCACTGCCGTTGCCGGATGAGGGCCTGATCGTCTGCGGCAGCTGCCGCGAGGAAGCACCACCGCAGACGGCCACGCACGCCAGCCTGCTGTACCTGCCGCCGGTGGACCAGCTGCTGCTGCGCTACAAGTTCCATCAGGACCTGGCGGCCGGTCGCCTGCTGGCGCAGTTGATGCAGCGCGCACCACCGCCCTGGTCCTGCCCGCCGCTGGTGCCGGTGCCGCTGCACCGCCGGCGCCTGCGCCAGCGCGGCTACAACCAGGCTGCCGAGCTCTGCCGGCTGCTGCCGTTGCCGGTCTGGCAGGGGCTGTACCGGCGGCGGCACACCGCACCGCAGTCCGAACGCACGGCCGAACAGCGCAGGGAAAACCTGTTCGATGCGTTCGATGTCCACGGGCCGGTGCCCACGCATCTGACCGTGGTCGACGACGTGATGACCACCGGCAGCACGGTGATGGAAATCGCCGAAACCCTGCGCTGCGTGGGCGCCAGAGAGGTGCGGGTATGGGTGTGCGCGCGGGTGCCGTGATCGCTCCCTTCATCGCAACGGGCTAGGATGAACCCGGTTCCGGATCGAAGGAGTGACCATGAATTCCCCCTTGTCTCCCTTGTTGTCAGCGGTTGGCCGCAGCTGGTGGATCCTGCTGCTGTATGGCCTGGTCGCGCTCGGCTTCGGCATCATCGCCATCGGTTGGCCGCTGTCCGCAGCCATGGCATTGGCCTGGACGCTGGGCGTGATGGCCATCATCGAAGGGGTCATCAGCCTGTTCGCACTGATCAGTGGTGGCAGCGGCGCCTCGCGCGGCTGGCTGGCGCTGTATGCCATCGCTTCGCTGGGCTTCGGCATCCTGGCGGTGATCAACCCGCTGGCCACCGCCAGCGTGCTGGTGCTGTTCCTGGCGGCGTGGCTGCTGGTAGCCGGCATCTATCGCATCGTCTTCGCGATCCGCGTGCGCAAGCAGGTCCAGGGCGAGTGGCTGCTGATCCTCAGTGGCGTGCTGGCGGTGGTGCTGGGGCTGCTGTTCGCGGCCAATCCATACGCAGGCGTGGCGGTGACCACGCTGTGGATCGGCATTGGCAGCCTGCTGTACGGGCTGCTGCAGGTGCTGGTGGCGTTCAAGCTGCGGAAGCTGAAATGAGGGGCGCGCTTCCGCTCCTGCTGGGCGCGGCGCTGGTGCTGGCCGGATGCATGCCGGGTGCCACGCCCGGTGCGCTGGCAGGCAAGGATCATGCGCCGCGCGCCGGCGTGGACGTGCGCCTGAGCGCGGTCGATGCGGCTGGCAACGGCACTCCGGCGCACTGGCAAGGTGAAACCCTGGCCCTGCGCGAGCCGCCGATTGCCGGCAGTGCGGACATCGCCGATGTGCGCTACGTGCTGGACGATGCCAAGCAGCCAGGCCTGCAGATCCGCTATCGGCCAGAAGCGCATCAGCGCATCCACGATGGCACCTCGGCCCTGGTGGGCCAGCGCGCGGCGATCAGCGTGGACGGCCGCGTGCTGATGGTGGCGACGGTGAAAGGCCCCTTCGGGGAATCGATGATGCTGAGCGGGCTGCCGAGCATTGCCGAGGCGCAGGCGCTGGCCAGGCACATCACCGGTCAGTGACGGGCGCGCCAACACCACCACGCTACGCGCGGAGGTCGACCAAGGTCGACCGCTACCGTGCGAACCGTGCCTCGATCTCCTCCAGTGACTTGCCCTTGGTCTCCGGCAGCCAGAACGCGGCTACCAGGAAGAACACGAACGTGCACGCCGCCCAGAACAGGAACATGCTGGCGTAGCCGTAGTGGCCCACCGTGGGCAGGAAGATGGCGGCGATGGTCGTGGACACGAACTGGTTGATCAGCAGGGCGATGCTCATGCCGTTGGAGCGGATGCGATTGGGCATCAGTTCCGACAGTGCCAGCCACACGCAGACGCCGGGGCCGACCGCGAAGAACGCGACGAACACCAGGATGCAGGCGGCTACCGCCCAGCCATGCGCCGGCGGCGGCACCGGGCCGATGCGGGCCTGCTCGATGCGCAGCGGTGCCTGTGCGGCCTTGGCCGGGTCGGCGAACGGGTTCAGATGCAGCTTGCGGAAGAACGCGCCGATCACACTGTCCGGCTGCACGGTCCCGGCACGCTCGATGCGCAGCTCGCGGTCGGTCAGGCTGTCGCTGCGCAGGGCGCGCACATTGGTGAAGTCACCGTAGGCGTACGACACGGTCAGCTGCATCGGCCGGCCTTCGCTGTTTATGCCACCGCCCAGGCGCTGCCACCGTGCGTCGTCCAGCACCAGCCGCAGGCCGTCGCCGCTGACCGCCGCGTGCAGTTGCGGCTGCACGTCGGCGCGGCCACGCTCGGCCTGGAAGAACAGCGTGGCGGCAGCCAGCAGGGCCACGCAGATGCCGCCGCTGCCGAGCATCAGCAGGAACTTGCGGCCCTTGCGGTCGACCAGCAGCAGCGCGACCACGGTCATCACCGCGTTGAGCAGCTTGATCGCCACGTCGGCGCCGTTGGCCACCGAGCCGGACAGGCCGGCCTGGTTGAGGATGTTCACCGCGTAGGCCAGCACCGAATTGATGCCGGTGGCCTGGGTGCAGGCCAGCACCACGCAGGCCAGCACGAACGGCACCACGTAGCGTCGGCTGAGCAGTGGGTCGCGCTTGCCGTCGCTGCTGCTCGATTCCGGCGCCTGGATCTGTGCAAGGGTGGGTTCCACGTCGGCAGCAGGCAGCACCCGCTGCAGGCTGCGGCGGGCATCATCGACGCGGCCGCGGCGCACCAGCCAGCGCGGCGATTCGGACAGCCAGAAGATGCCGGCACAGAACAGCAGGCCGGGCGCCAGACAACTCCAGAAGATGGTGCGCCACGCATGATCCTTCACCGTGAACAGTTCCTGCGCCTGCTGCGCCAGCGGCAGCGAGCGCACGGCTTCGGCGGCGGCATCCACCGCATGTGCGTGGTACAGCCCGATCAGTGCCGCCAACACCAGGCCGATGGTCAGCAGCAGCTGGAACATCGCCGCACCGCGTCCACGCCGCTCGGGGCTGAGCACTTCGGCCAGGTACAGTGGAATCACCACGCCGATCAGGCCGCCACTGATGCCCTGCAGCAGCCGCCCGAGCAGCAGCGGCGTATAGCCTGAGGCCAGCGCCATGATCGGAATCGACGCGGTGAACAGCAGGCCGGCCAGCAGCATCGCACCGCGGCGACCGATCAGGTCGGCGACCATGCCGGCGAACAGCGAGGACAGCACGCTGCCCAGCAGTACCGCCGCCACCACGAAGCCGAGTTGCTGGCTGCTGAGCTGCCAGGCGTGGCTGGCCGTTGCCTCCAGGTAGGGCAGGGCACCGGCGATGATGCCGATGTCGATGCCGTACAGCAGGCCGCCGAGGCCGCCGATGAAGAGCAGGTAGCGTACGGGCCAGCGCGGGGCGGTGCTTGCAGTCATCGGCAGTTCCTGTGGTAGCGCCGGGCCAGGCCCGGCGGCGGTTCGTCGCAGAGTGCATTCTGTAGAGCCGAGCCATGCTCGGCTGCTTTCCGTTCCGATATCGAGGTTCCCCATGCCGCGCTTCGCGCGGTGAGCCGAGCATGGCTCGGCTCTACAGGGAGCCCGCGCGGCATCCGGGCCGCATCGCTTGCGTCAGGTCAGATCGACCGCGCGCCCACCAATGACCACCTGCTGCAGGCGCAGTTCGGCGTCCAGCACCACCAGGTCGGCGCGGGCGTCGGGCGCGATGCGGCCGCGATCACCCAGGCCCAGATAGTCGGCCGGGAAGGTGGAAACCCGCTGCGAGGCGTCGGCCAGGTCCAGGCCGACGCGCACCAGGTTGCGCAGCGCCTGGTCCATGGTCAGTGCGCTGCCGGCCAGCGAACCCGTCGCCAGGCGCACGCAGCCGCCGCACTTGTGCACGCGCTGCTCGCCCAGCGCGTACTCGCCGTCGGGCATGCCGGTGGCGGCAGTCGCGTCGGTCACCGCGTACAGGCGCGGGATCGCGCGCGCGGCCAGCCGGATAACGCCGGGGTGGATGTGCTGCAGGTCGGGGATGATCTCGGCGTACTGCGCATGCGCCAGCGCCGCCGCCGCAATGCCCGGGCGATAGTGGTCGACGCCGGTCATGCCGTTGAACAGATGGGTGAAACCGGAGGCACCGGCCTGCAGCGCCGCCACGCCCTCCTCGTAGGTGCCGGCGCTGTGGCCCAGCTGCACGCGGATGCCCATCGCCGAAAGCGCGGGTATCAACGCGGTGTGCTCGCCGATCTCCGGCGCCAGCGTCATCACCCGGATCGGCGCCAGCGCGTGCAGCTGCTGCACCAGTGCCACCGTCGCCTCGATCGTACGATTGGGCTGTGCGCCCAGCCGCTGGGGGCTGATGAACGGTCCTTCCAGATGCACGCCGACGATGCTGGCGGCGTCGGCATCGGGCGCCGCCATTGCCGCAGCGACGCCGTGCAGCGCGTGCTCGATCTCGTCCAGCCCGGCGGTCATGGTGGTCGCCAGCAGCGTGGTGGTGCCGAAGCGCAGATGGGTGCGGGCGATGGTGCGTGCCACGTCGCCGCCCTGCATCAGGTCCACGCCGGCCGCGCCATGCACATGCAGGTCGACGAAGCCGGGCAGGATCACCGGCAGCTGCAGGTCGTCGGCGCCGCTGTGGTCGTCCACCTGCAGCCGGCGCACGCGTGAATCGAAGTGGACGTGCCCGCGCCGCCAGCCCAGCGGGGTGAGGATGCGGCCATGCAGGGTGCGGGTCTCGGTCATGCGGTGGGCTCGGCGATGATCACTTCGATGCCCAGCCGCTGCAGCCCTTCGCGGGTTGCATCGTCGATGCCGACGTCGGTGATGATGGCGTGGATCTGGTCCAGCAGGGCGATGCGGTGCAGGCTGACGCGGCCGAACTTGGAGGCATCGGTCAGCACCACGATGCGGCGCGCACGCTCGACCATGCGGTGGTTGAGGCGGGCTTCGGCCTCGTCGTGGGTAGTCAGGCCGAACTGCAGGTCCAGGCCGTCCACGCCCAGGAACAGGGTGTCGAAGCTGTACGAGTTGAGGCTGGCTTCGGCCTGGCTGCCCTGCAGCGACAGCGACTGCTGGCGCAGCAGGCCACCGGTCAGCAGCACGGTGATGCCCGCGGCATTGGCCAGTTCCCAGGCGATGTTCAGGCCGTTGGTCATCACCGTCACGTCGCGATGCGCGCGCAGGTGGCGGGCCAGCGTCATCGTGGTCGAGCCGGAATCGATGATGATGTTGTCGCCCGGCTGCACCAGGCGCGCAGCGCGCGCACCGATCGATTCCTTCAGTGGCAGGTTCAGCGCGTCCTTCTCATGGATGTCCTGTTCCTGCGGCGGCGTGCGCACCAGGGTCGCGCCGCCGTGGGTGCGGTTGGCCAGGCCCTGCGATTCGAAGTGGGTCAGGTCGGCACGGATCGTCACCGCCGACACGCCGAAGCGCTCAACCAGATCGGCCACCTGCACCGAGCCGTGCTCGATCAGCAGCTGCAGGATCTGTTGCCGGCGGGAGCGGGTGTTGCGCATGGCCATTCTCGGTTTTGCGGGAAAAGGTAGAGATTAGCCGTTCGCAGGAACGCCGGCAGCCGAACCTGCGTTCTGCGTGCGGGGTCCGGCCTGGTTGGCGCTGCAGGCACGGGCGTACTCACCCAGGCACAGGCCGATGCGGTGCTGCACCAGCGCGGTGGGGGTGTTGGCCAGGCTGCCTTCGCGCACGGCGCGGTACTGCTCCGGCAGGTACTGGCTGAGCAGCACCAGCGGCGGCGCATGCTGCTCCAGGTTGGCGAACAGGGTCTGCACCGCCTGTACCAGCGCCGGCTCGCCCCAGTAGTAGCGGCAGCGGTCGCTGAAGGAATAACGGCGCAGCAGGCGCAGCGCGGCGGCATCGCCCTGGTAGTAGGACTGCCAGTACTTCGGCTGCGCCACCATCACCTCGTCCAGCACCTGCGGCAGGCGCGAGCACTGTGCGGCCGGCAGCAGTTCGGCCTCGATCGCGGCCAGCGCGAACAGCGCCTCGCGGTAGGCGAAGGTGGCCGCTGGGCCGACCTTGAGGATGGCGAAGTGGTCGCGTACCAGCGCATGCAGGCCGCTTTCGCGCTGGTAGTCGGTGGAATGTGCTTCGAACACGATGCGCGGCTGCCGCTCGAGGAAGTCGGCCAGCGCATGGGCGGCGTCCGGGTTGTACTCATGCACGCTGCTGTGGTCGAAGTCCACGCCCGGCTGCACCACCATCGCGATCACGCGCTGCCACGCATCGCGCAGCTGTGGCGTGTCGAACGCCTGCTGGTGGATGGCCAGGGTCTGCGCGGCGGCAGCCGGCGTGGTCACCTGCAGGCCTTCGGCCAGCGAGGCTTCGCCGCCGGGAATCGGCACCTCGGTACCGATCACGTAGACCGGCGGCGGCAGGCCGTGTTCGGCGGCGGTGCGTTCGGCGATCTCGGCAAGCTCGGCCGAACGCGCAGCGACGATGGCATCGGGCAGCGGCACCGGGTCATCGGCGCAGGACATGCTGCAGTCGAGGTGGATCTTGTGGAAACCGGCGGCGATGTAGGCTTCGATCAGCACGCGCGCGTGGGTCATCGCTTCGGCCGCCGGGCGCTTCTGCCAAGCATTCGGGCCGAGATGGTCGCCGCCCAGGATCAGCCGTTCGCGTGGGAAGCCTTCCTCATCGGCCAGGGTGCCGACGTAATCGCGGTACTGCGGCGGGGTCATGCCGGTGTAGCCGCCGAACTGGTCGACCTGGTTGGAGGTGGCCTCGACCAGCAGCACGGTGCCATGTGCCTGTGCCACGTGCATGGCCGCGCGCAGCACCTGCTCGTTGCTGCAGCAGACGCTGTACAGGCCGACATTGGCACCGGCGCGGTGGGAAGCAAGCAGGGTCTGCAACGGGGACATGGTCAGGCTCCGGACATCAGGAAAACGAGGGTTGGCAGGCGAGCAGGGCGGCACCACGTGCGCCACCGGCATCGCCGAAGCGTGGCGGCACGATCGGTGGCACCTGCACACCCTTGAACAGGTGGGCGGCGATGGCGGCGGGCAGGTGCTGGTACAGCGGCGCGTACTGCGAAAGGCCGCCGCCGAGCACGATCACGTGCGGGTCCAGCGCCAGCACCAGCGCGGCCAGGCTGTGGCCGAGCAGGTCGCGATGGATGTCCAGCGCCTTGCGCGCGCGGGCATCACCGGCTTCGGCCAGGGCGATCACCGCGCTGGCGTCGGCGGCGCTGCCACCAAGGTGGCGCTCGATCATCGCCACGCCACTGCCGGACACATAACGCTCCACGCAGCCCTGCAGGCCGCAGGCGCAGTCGATCAGCGGCAGGCCGTGGCGCTGCAGCAGATGACCGGGCACGCTCCAGTGGCCCCATTCGCCGGCCAGCCCGTTGAAACCGGTCAGCAGGCGGCCCTGCACGCAGAAACCACCGCCAGCACCGGTGCCGAGGATGGCGCCGAACATGCTGGGGTAGCCGTCGGCGGCACCGCCGTGTGCTTCAGACAGGGCAAAACACTGCAGGTCGTTGCCGAAATGCAGCGGGCGTTGCAGCCGCGCCTGCAGGTCCGCGGCCACGCTGTGGCCGGTCAACGCAGGCACGTTCGCGCTGAGCTGGCGGCCGCTGCGGCGGTCGCGCACGCCGGGCAGGGCGATGCCGATCGCCGCATCACTGCGGCCCAGTGCGGCATCGGCCTCGGCGACCAGCGCCACGACTGCCTGCAGGAAACCGTCGTAGTCACCCTGTGGGGTGGCCACGCGGCGGCGCCAGGTAACCTGCATCGCCACATCGCACGCCACCAGCTCGATCTTGGTGCCGCCGATGTCGATGCCGTAGCAGGCGTGGGCGATCAGCTCAGCCATGGTGGATGGTGACGCCCTTGACGACGCGGTTGACGGTGCCGTCCGGGAACGGGTTGTCCGGGGTCAGGCCCAGCGCGGCCGAGCGCTGCAGTGCGAACAGCTGCGCAAAACCCAGCCACACCGGTGCCAGCCACGGATCGTCCAGTGCCGGCACGGTGAGGGTGTATTCGTCGTCGGCGCCGATGTCCGAATGCGGACCGATCGCCAGCACCTGGCCGGCCACGCCGTCGCGGCGCAGTTCTTCCAGCAGGTCCTGTTCGTAGCGGCGCGCCAGCGGCTGCACGCTGCGCAGCACCACCACCAGGGTGTTGCCATCCAGCGTCGACTTCGGGCCATGACGGAAGCCCAGGGGTGTGTTGGCCAGCGCCAGTACGCGGCCAGCGGTGAGCTCCAGCACCTTCAGCGCGCACTCGCGTGCCAGTGCTTCCAGCGGGCCGCTGCCGAGGTAGATGATGCGGTTGAACGGGCGCTGCGCCAGTGTCGCCACCGGTGCATCCCACTGCGCCAGGCCTTCGCGGGCCAGTGCGGCGATCTGCTTCAGGCGCGTCACGCGCGCATCCCACGGCGAACGATCGAACACGGTCAGCGCGGCCAGCAGCATGCAGGTCAGGCTGCTGGTCATGGCGAAGGCGCGGTCGCAGCTGGCCGACGGCATCAGCAGGGTGCAGGTGTCGGCACGGCCGGCGCCACGGCGGGCCAGCTCGCCATCGGCGTTGCAGGTGATGTCGAGGAAGCGCGCGTCATCCACGTCGCTGCGCACGCGGTCAACCGCCGCCACGCTCTCCGGGCTGGAGCCACTGCGGCCGAACGAGACCAGCAGGGTCGGACGGTCGCGCTGCAGGTACAGCGCCGGGTGGGTCAGCAGGCTGGTGGTGTGCACCACGCGCACCTCGGCAGGCCATTGTGCGTTGATCGCGTCGGCCACCATTTCGGCGATGAAGCCGGAGCTGCCGGCGCCGGTGAACAGCACGCGCTGGTTGGGATCGTTGAGGCTGTCGCCGAGGAAGGCCTGCAGGCGGTCGCGGGCACGCGACAGGTCCTGTGCGAGGGCGTCCCACAGCGCAGGCTGCTGGGCGATTTCGGTAGCGGTATCGGCTCCGCCAAGGCGCTGCCAGGCGGACACATCGGAAAGCAGGGTGACGTCCATTCGGAGGTTCCAGTTGGGCCAGCGCACCATCTGCGTTTTCTTTCGAAATGTCAAACATCGAAAGTAAAAAGAAAGAAAAAGGTGGGTGGCTTTGCCTTGCGCGCGATGCCGGGAAAAACGAAAGGACCGAATGAATGCCGTATCGCACAATGCTTAACAGGCACCTGCAAGCGTTTACACAAAGTATTGCGGCGCAGCAACTTTCGTTTCAATGGAATATATCTTCCTTTTTCCTTTCAATTTGTTGACATCTTTCGAATCGCTGCCCTAGAGTCGGCCCAACCGCTTTCGAAACGCCCGGTGAACGGGTTGGGAGTCCGCGTGGAAAACTGCGTTCGTCGCTCGCCGCTGATGCTGGCCCTGGTGCCGGCCTTGATGCTGGCGTCCATGACGGCCCGCGCCGAGCCGGTCGGCAACCTGCGTACGGTCAGCGCCAGCGCCAGCCGCGACGGCGTGCAGGGCTGGGACCTGCAGACCGACAAGGGCGCGCGCATCCGCATTGAACTGCCGGCGACCGACATCATCCGCGTGCAGGCCGGCCGCAACGGCACGTTGACCGGCGCCGGCGACAAGGCCGCGCCGATCGTGCTGCCGCAGCCCAAGGCGAGCGTGCAGGCGCAGCTGGAAGAAGACGCACAGGAAATCCGCGTGCGTACCGAGGCACTGGTACTGCATGTACAGCGGCAGCCGCTGCGCCTGCGCCTGGAACGGCTGGACAATGGCCAGCCCACCGCGCTGTGGCAGGAACTGCAACCGCTGGACCTGGATGCCACGCAGAGCGTGCAGGTGCTGTCCTCGCAGGCCGATGAGGGCTACTTCGGTGGTGGCCAGCAGAACGGCCGTTACCAGTTCAAGGGCCGCGAGCTGGAGGTGTCCTATTCCGGTGGCTGGGAAGAAGGTGATCGGCCGAGCCCGGCGCCGATGCTGCTGAGCAGCCGTGGCTGGGGCATGCTGCGCAATACATGGAGCGATGGCAGCTACGACCTGCGCCAGAGCGACCAGGCCACGCTGCTGCATCGCGAAGACCGCTTCGATGCGTACTACTTCGTGGGCGCCGACCTGCCCAAGCTGATCGAACGCTACACCCAGCTGACCGGCCGCCCCAACATGGTCGCGCGCTGGGCGCTGTCCTACGGCGATGCCGATTGCTACAACGACGGCGACAACAGCAGGAAGCCCGGCACCGTGCCCGAAGGCTGGAGCGACGGCCCGACCGGCACCACGCCCGATGTGATCGACAGCGTGGCCAAGCAGTACCGCGCCCACGACATGCCCGGTGGCTGGATCCTGCCCAACGATGGCTACGGCTGCGGCTACAAGCAGCTGCCGGAAACGGTGAAGGGGCTGGCCGGCTACGGCTTCCGCACCGGCCTGTGGACCGAGAACGGCGTCGACAAGATCGCGTGGGAAGTGGGCAAGGCCGGCAGCCGCGTGCAGAAGCTGGACGTGGCCTGGACCGGCAAGGGCTACCAGTTCGCGATGGACGCCAACCGCCAGGCATTCAACGGCATCCTCGACAATTCCGATTCGCGCCCGTTCCTGTGGACGGTGATGGGCTGGGCCGGCATCCAGCGCTACGCGGTGGCATGGACCGGCGACCAGAGCAGCAGCTGGGATTACATCCGCTGGCACGTGCCGACCCTGGTCGGTTCGGGCCTGTCCGGCATGGCCTACGCCAGCGGCGATGTGGATGCGATCTTCGGCGGAAGCGCCGAGACCTTCACCCGCGACCTGCAGTGGAAGGCGTTCACGCCGGTGCTGATGGGCATGAGCGGCTGGTCGTCGAACGCGCGCAAGCACCCGTGGTGGTACGACGAGCCCTACCGCAGCATCAACCGCGACTACCTGAAGTTGAAGATGCGCCTGACGCCATACATGTATGGGCTGGTGCACGAGGCCGCGCAGACCGGTGCACCGCCGGTGCGTGGCCTTATGTGGGACAACCCGCGCGATCCGCATGCGCAGGATGAAACCTACAAGTACCAGTTCCTGCTCGGCCGCGACCTGCTGGTGGCGCCGGTGTACCGCAGCCAGGCCGCCAGCCGTGGCTGGCGCCGCGACATCCACCTGCCGGCCGGCGGCTGGATCGACTACTGGGATGGCCGTCGCGTGCAGGCCGCCGCCGATGGCCGCCAGCTCGACCGCCAGGTGGACCTGGCCACGCTGCCGGTGTTCGTGCGTGCCGGTGCGATCCTGCCGATGTACCCGTCGATGCTGTTCGATGGCGAAAAACCGCTCGATGAAGTGACCTTCGACCTGTACCCGCAGGGCGACTCGCAGTACACGTTGTACGAAGACGATGGCAACACGCGCCGCTATCAGCAGGGCGAGTCGAGCACGCAGGTAATCCGCGTGCAGGCGCCGGCGCAGGGCAGTGGCCCGGTGCAGGTGCAGATCGACGCCGTGCAGGGCCAGTACAACGGCCAGCTGGCGCAGCGCCGCTACGGCCTGCGCGTACTCAGCCGGCAGGCACCACGTGCGGTGCAGGCCGGTGGCCGCGCGCTGCCGGCGCTGGCCGATGCTGCCGCCTTCAACAGCGCCAACGAGGGCTGGTACTTCGATGCCAAGGACCGCCGCGGCAGCGTGCATGTGCGCACTGCCACCCAGGATATCCGCCAGCCACTGCAGCTGCAGCTGGACTTCGCAGTCGCTGCCGCAGCCACCGATGATGCCTATCCGGCCGCACCGGTGCTGGGCCGCGAACTGCCGGCCGACAGCCTGCTGGTGGTCAACCGCCCGGCCGAAGAGCCTGGCCATGCGTTGGAAAATGCTTTCGACGACGATCCGGCCACCTGGTTCCGCAGCGTGCGCAACCAGGCCGTGCGCACCGGCGCCCACGAGTGGGTGATCGGCTTCGGCGAGCGGAAGATGATCGATGGCATCGACATCGCGCCACGCAATGACAAGAACTGGAAGCACGGGCAGGTACGTGACTATGAGGTCTACCTGGGCGACAGCAACGGTGAGTGGGGCGAGCCGATCGCCCGTGGCCGCCTGCAGTTGAAGGAAGGCGTGCAGCGCATCGACTTCCCGGCCCACGCCGGCCGCCTGCTGCGCTTCCGCGTGCTGAGCGTGCAGAACCCCGAAGGCGACGGCGCCAGCAGCACCGACCCGATGGTCACCGCCGCACAGGGCAGCGCCCGCGCGTTCGATGCACTGCAGCCGCGCGATGTCGGCCCGATCGCCCTGTCCACCTTCCACATTCTCGAACACCAGGAACCGGAGCGACCGGCCCGGCAGCGCTATCTCTCCGAGCTGCCGGTGCCGGCCGCGCTGGCCAGCCAGCTGCGTACCGACCAGTCCTTCCGTGGCGACGCCGGCATGCGCATGAACGGCCTGCAGTTCCGCCGTGGCCTGGGGGTCGGCGCCAACAGCCGCATCGACCTGCGCCTGCAGGGCGGCTGGCACCTGCTGCGTGCCGACCTCGGCATCGACGACGCCTGCCGCAGCGCCGGCGGCCTGCAGTTCCAGGTCTGGGGTGACAACCGCCTGCTGTACGACAGCGGCCTGGTCAAGGCACCCGGCGTGGTCAAGCCGGAGCTGGACATCCGTGGCCTTTCCACCCTGAGCCTGCGCACGCTGGGTGCGCAGGGCAGTCAACCCGCCCAGGTCTGCGCCAACTGGGCCAACGCCGTACTGATCGGCCAGGAGGGCGACTCCGCCAGCATCGTCGCCCCATGACCCCCACGTAACACCGCTCCTTCCCCGCCCCATCCCGACTACGGCCCTCATGGCCGTGGCCCGGGAGCGTTTTGCCCGCCGAACGCCCACGCGCTCACCCAGTTGCGCCGCACCCTTGCCAGGAGAGAACCCCGATGTTGCCCGCCCGCCACCACCGCCCCCCCTGCCGCCCGATCGCTCCGCTGACGCTGGCCATTGCCGGCGCGCTGTTCTCGCTTGCCGCTCCTGCCTTCGCCCAGGAGAGCAAGGACAACGCCACCGACCTGGCCCGCATCGAGGTCACCGGCTCCAACATCCGCCGCACCGACGTTGAAACCGCCTCGCCGGTGCAGGTGATCAGCAAGCAGGACATCCAGAACATGGGTGCGCGCACGCTGCTGCAGGTGCTCGACAACCTGCCGGCCGCCCGCCCGGCGCAGCAGGACGCGCGCTCGCTGTTCACCGGTTCCGACGGTGCCTCGCAGGCCAATCTGCGCGGCCTCGGTGCCCAGGGCACGCTGGTGCTGCTGAACGGTCGCCGCCTGTCGTACTACGGTGCGCCGGCCGGCTTCCAGACCCAGTTCGTCAACATCGATGCGATCCCGGCGGCGGCCATCGAGCGCATGGAAGTGCTGACCGACGGCGCGTCGGCCGTGTACGGTACCGACGCGGTGGCCGGCGTGATCAACGTGATCACCAAGCGCAACTTCCAGGGTGCCGAGATCAGCTTCACCAACGACACCTCCTCGCGCATCGATTCCTACGGTGAGCGCCAGGCCAGCATCACCGCCGGCTTCGGTGACCTGGCCGAGAACCGCTTCAATATCTATGGCGCGGTCAACATGTACCGTCGCGACGCGATTCCGCTGAGCGATTTCTACGACAAGCGTCCGGACCAGTACTACGTCAACAACCCGAACTACCTCAACAACCTGCGCCTGGGCGTGGGCAGCAAGCCGGGCGAGTTCAACCCGGGCACCTACTTCGCCTTCGATCCGGTCACCGGCCGCCGCGTGCAGGAAGCTGCGCCGGGCTGCAGGAACGTGCTGACCAGTGAAGCGGCCGGCCCGCGTTGCGTCTGGGAAACCTGGATGAACAACGAGATCGATGCCGGCGCCAAGTCCGAGCGCAACACCGCCTACCTCAACGGCACCTTCCTGGTCGGTGACAACACCGAGATCTTCGCCGAGGCGACCTATACCGACATCGACCTGCGCGCCAACGGCGGCACGCCGCGCACCTATGGCACCACGACCGGCAACCCGACCAGCTGGTTCTCGCGCAACACCGGCAACACCGTCAACCAGTTCCTGTACCCGTTCCTGGGCCCGAACAACGAGTACAACCACGCCAGCCCGCAGTTGAGGGCCATGATGGGCGGCGTGGTCGGCCTGAACTACCTGCTGCAGGATGCCGGCGCGAACTACTTCGGCCAGCGCAACACTGACAAGAGCTACCGCGTGCTGGCCGGTGCGCGTGGCAACCGGGGCGACTGGAACTGGGAAACCGCATTCGCCAGCGCGGGTACCCACTCCACCACCTACCAGACGATCAACGTCAACACCAAGGGCTTCGAGAAGGCCTTCGGCCCATACACGATCGATCCGGGCACCGGTCGGGTGATCATCTCCGACCACCCGGCTTACAAGTTCGGCGAGATCAGCGAAGCCAACGCCGCGTTGATCCGTGAAGCGTTCCCGACCTTCGACATCCAGTCGTGGACCCGCCTGCATACCCTGGACGGCAAGATCGAAGGACCGCTGTTCCAGCTGCCGGCCGGCGAGATGCGCGCCGCGTTCGGTTTCAACGCCAGCCGTGAGACCTTCTACACCCCGGGCAACGCCGATGCGGCCAATGGCCTGATCACCCAGCAGGGCGGCTCGTGGTTCGACGGCAAGCGCAACACCTACGCGCTGTTCGCCGAGACCGTGGCGCCGATCACCGACAAGCTGGAGCTGGATGCCGCAGTGCGTGTGGACAAGTATCCGAACTTCAGCGCCAACATCGCGCCCAAGATCGGCTTCAAGTACCAGGCGTTCGACCAGCTGATGCTGCGCGGTACCTACTCCACCGGCTTCCGCGCACCGAGCCTGGCCGAGTCCGGCAACGGTGGCGTGTTCGCCCAGCTCGGCGGCTTCCGTGACGAGCTGCGCTGCGGCGAGACCAATGCCATCGCCAACCTGCTGCTGAAGTCGCAGCGGCCGGGCGATGTCGATTTGGGCAAGAGCCTGCTGAACGTCGATTGCAGCCGTACCGTCGCGCGCATGACCCAGCCGAACAAGGACCTGAAGCCGGAGAAGGCGAAGATCGCCACCCTCGGCTTTGTCTACGAGCCGGCGAGCTGGCTGTCGGTGTCGGCCGACTACTGGTTCATCTACCGCAACAATGAAATCGTCGCGCCGGACTATCGCCGCATGGAAGACATCATCTCGATGTCGCGCTCGCCGATCACCGACAGCGACCGTGCCAACCTGGCCCAGCTGGCGGCAATGTGCGCCGATCCGGCCAGTGGCGTGAACTGCCCGGCCACTCTGCCGGGCTACTCGGCAGGCAACGTCGCCAGCGTGGTTGGCCAGTACAAGAATCGCGGCAAGACCCTGATCGATGGCTTCGACATCGACGCGCGCAGCCGCTTCTCGCTGGGCGACTGGGGCAACCTGAACATCGGCCTGGCCGCCACCATCGCCAACCGCAACCGCTTCTACATGGACGCCGAGAACGGCTGGTACTACGGCGACGTGGTGGGCTACTACAACAACCCGCGCCTGCGTGCCACGCTCAATGCCGACTGGACCTACAAGCAGGTGACCACCAGCATGTTCGTCAACTATGTCGGCGGCACCAAGTGGGCCACCGACCAGATCGACGAAGAGAGCAACAACAAGGAAACCTGCACCGGCGGCTACCTGGCCCTGCAGAAGAGCAAGTGCGATGGTGCACCGTCGTGGTGGACCGCCAACATGAGCGTCACCTGGCGCCCGGATGATGCGTGGAACCTGAGCTTCACCGTCAAGAACCTGTTCAACCGCCTGCCGTTCTACGACCCGAACAGCTTCCTGGGTGACTCCAGTGACTACGCAACCATCTTCGGCCGTGGTTACAGTGTGACCATCGGCTACCGGTTCAAGTAATTCCGTTTGCGTGACCTGGCGTGCCGGCTGCGGCCGGCACGCTGCCAAGAGGAGAGATGTTTGCCATGAAGCGTAGGGAATTCATCGCGGCCAGTGCCGCTGTTGCCGCCAGCAGCCTGCTGCCGCAGACCCCCGCCTGGGCACGCGGACGCAAGGTGCGTCTGGCCATGATCGGCACCGGCATGCGCGGGCTGGTGCTGCTGAAGGAGCTGGTGCGTCGCGACGACGTCGAAGTGGTTGCCCTGTGCGACATCGAGCCGATCATGCTGGGCCGTGCCACAGAGATGGTGGCGAAGGCCGGCAAGCCCGCGCCGAAGACCTATGGCCAGGACCGCGACACCAACGCGTGGAAGCGCCTGCTGGAACAGAAGGGCATCGATGGCGTGATCATCGCCACGCCGTGGGAATACCACGCACCGATGTCGATAGCCGCGATGCAGGCCGGCGTGGCCGTCGGCTGCGAAGTGGTGGCCGGCATCACCCTGCAGGACCACTGGGACGTGCTGAAGACCCAGCTGAGCACCGGCACCCCGTACATGCTGCTGGAGAACGTCTGCTACCGTCGCGACGTGATGGCGGCGTTGCAGATGGTGCGCCAGGGGCTGTTCGGCGAACTGGTGCATCTGCAGGCCGGCTACCAGCACGACCTGCGCGGCGTGAAGTTCAATTCCGGCGATCCCAACCAGCCCTACGACAGCGGCGTGGAGTTCGGTCCCAAGGGCTGGAGCGAAGCACGCTGGCGCACCGAGCATTCGGTGGAGCGCAACGGCGAGCTGTATCCCAGCCACGGCATCGGCCCGTGCGCGATGTACACCGGCATCAACCGTGGCAACCGCTTCACCCACATCAACGCCTTCGCGACCAAGGCACGCGGCCTGCACGAATACACCGTGGCCAAGAGTGGCGGCACCACCCACCCCAGCACCAAGGTGAAGTTCAAGCTCGGCGACATCGTGACCACCACGCTGGCCTGCGAGAACGGCGAGACCATCCTGCTGCAGCACGACACCTCGCTGCCGCGCCCGTACTCGATGGGCTTCCGCGTGCAGGGCACCAAGGGCCTGTGGATGGACGTCAACCATTCGATCCACATCGAAGGCCGCAGCCCGCCGCACCAGTGGGAGGAGTTCAAGAAGTACCAGGACGAGTACGAACACCCGCTGTGGAAGCAGAATGCCGACACCGCCGCCAGCGCCGGCCACGGTGGCATGGACTGGTTCGTCATCCATGCATTTGTTGAAGCACTGAAGGCCAAGGCACCGATGCCGATCGACATCTACGACGCGGTGACCTGGAGTGCGATCACCCCGTTGAGCGAGCAGTCGATCGCCAACAGCTTCCAGACGCTGGAGTTCCCGGACTTTACTGCTGGTGCGTGGAAGACGCGCAAGCCGATCTTCGCGTTCGACGGTAAGTATTGAGGTTTACACCCTTCCACGCTGTGACGGAGACGCCGGGCACTGCCCGGTGTTTCCGTTTCTGGAAGCATTCGTCTTGTAGAGCCGAGCCCACGCCCGGCTGCTTGTTCGGTCGGTCGCTCGCTTTATCAGAAAACTCTGAAATCCGACCCACTCCACAGTTTCTGACTTGAATGTGTAAACCACATCGGAGATAACGTTCCCCGTGCGGTCATGGCCGCATTCCGGACCAGGGACGATCCGAAGCATGACGTGGTGAGGCAGCTGCCCCACGTTCTCGTTCCCGCCGGAGCTGTGTTCGTCCAGGAAGGAGAACAGGGATGTTGGAACGACTGAAGACCATTTCGTGTGCCGCACTGGCGATGATCGCGCTAGGGAGCTTGGCTCCTTGGGCTGCGCAGGCGCAGGAGGTGCAGAAGAAGTGGGAGAGCTACCTGTCGATGGGCCAGCCGCGAGCCACCGAAGCGGCGGTGCAGAAGGACATCAAGTCGCTCTTTTCCCAGTACGAAAAGGACAAACCCTTCGATTGGCATGTCAAACGCCAACGCGTCCTTGGAAAGAAGGTCATCTACGATTACCGGGTGAGACCCGAGAAGATCGTTGCTACCGACTGGGTCTACATCCACTCAGGGCAGGAGTACTCCTCCGAAGATCAGATTCGTAGCGTGATCCTCGCTACCCGCGTCAGCGACCCGCAGTGCCCGGCGACTTCACTCACGGAGGATCCTTGGGTGGAGCTCCTTGGACTTGGCAGGGGCGACGACGGTAGCGTGACCAACGAGGAGAAGGATTTCCATTACACCTTGAACTTCTATCATCAGAGCACTCAAGAATGCTCGTCGATAGTGGGGTGGGAGCATGTGCGCCGGGCCAGAACGGCGCTTTGTCCGAATCGACCGTCCCTGACGTGGAATGAGGCCCTGCAGATGTGCTCTCTGGTCCAGCAGGACGAGCCGCACATGTCGCCCATGCTCTCCTACACAAGCGGGCCGCTGCCGCCGCAGCAGTGTCCTGTTGGTAACCCGTGTGATCCGACCACTGGCGATAAATCCCAGCCTGAGCCGGATTTCAACCTTGGATGGGTGAGCTTCCAACGCCACTATCACTCCCTGACGAGCACGGCGGGTGGCGCGTTGGGTACGGGCTGGACCCATTCCCACAATCTGCGGCTTACCACAGGCGTAGACGATTCCACCTTCCCTCCCAGCTCCGAACTGAAAGTTGGGCTGATCGGCGCCGATGGCGGGCAGACCGCATTCCAGAAAGTGGGGGCAAGCTACGAAGCCATGGACGGAAGCGGCGATCGCGCGGTCCAGCAGGGCACCAACTGGCAACTTTCACGTGCCGAAGAGCGCATTTTTTTTGATGCTGATGGCTTGATGCAGCGCCGTGATTTCGAAGACGGTACTTCGCTGACCTATGCACACGACAGCCGCGGCCGCCTGCTCAGCATCACCCATTCAACCGGTCGGCGCGTGGATGTCCAGTACCTCGCGCCGGGCGACGATTCACTGATCTCGGCCCTGGTGATCGCCGGCCAGCCTGTGGTGAGCTACGCCTATTCTCCGGCCGGGGAACTGATCACCGCGACCTATGCAGACGGCGCCAGCCGTACATACCACTATGAGGACACACGTTTCCCGGGCTACCTGACGGGCGTGACCGCCGAAGACACCCGGCGCTACAGCTGGTTTGGCTATGACGCCAAGGGGCGGGTCAGCTGCAGCCGCCATTCCGGTGATTGCAGTCAAGCCGACGTGGGCATTGATGGCGTGCGCCTGGAGTACACCCCGGCAGGCACCACCATCGTCACCGACGCACTGGGCAAGCAGAGTACGTACGCATTGACCGCCAGCGGTACCAGCGGCCTTCCGCGCAAGGTCAATGGCATCACCGAAAGCAACGGCAGCATCACTCGCTCCTATCTGCCCGAGGGCACCGATTTCCGGCGTCGGCTGCAGTCGGTGACCGATCGCCGTGGTGTCGTCACCAGCTACGCCTATGCCGAGGCAAGCGATGCTGCCGCAGGCGCCGTCAGCGTGACCACCACCACCGAAGCGGCCGGTACTCCGGATCAGCGCGTCAGCGAAACGCGCGTGGCCATGGACAGCAATCGGCTGGTGCAGCAGACCGTCGGTAACCGTGAGGTCCGCATCGCACGCAATGCGCGCCTCCAGCCAACCACCATCACCGTGCGCGACATGGTGACCGGTGATACCCGCATCACCACGCAGACCTACTGTGAGGCCGAAGGGCCGGAGTGCCCGCTGGTGGGACTGCTGCGTAGCGTGGATGGCCCACGCAGTGATGTGGCGGATATCTCCACCTATGCCTACTACACCGCGGACGACGCGGGATGCGCGACCAATGGTGCCTGCAGTTATCGCAAGGGTGACCTGCGCAGTGTGACCAATGCGCTGGGCCAGACGGTCGAGACCTTGGCCTACGACGCACTCGGGCGGCCGTTGTCGGCGAAGGATGCCAATGGCGTGATCACCGCCTACACCTACCATGCCCGTGGCTGGCCGACCTCGGTCACCGTGCGCGGTGCCACCACAGCCGAGGACCGGGTGACCCAGATCAGCTACTGGCCGACCGGCCAGGTGCAGCAGGTCACCGAGCCGGACGGCAGCAGTGTCACCTATGTCTATGACGCCGCCCAGCGCTTGACCGATATTGCGGACAACAGCGGCAACACCATTCACTATGCGCTGGACAACGCCGGCAACCGCCTCAAGGAGGACACGCTGGACACTGGCGGCACCCTGCGCCGGACCCTGGCACGGACCTTCAACACGCTTGGCCAGCTGACCGCATTGAAGGACGCAGGCAATCACGCCACCGGCTTCGCCTACGATGCCAACGGCAACCCGCAGACCGTGACCGACGCCCTGCAGCGCGTGACCAGCCAGCAGTACGACCCGCTCAACCGACTGGCCCAGTCCCTGCAGGATGTGGGTGGCGTCGCGGCGGAGATCCGCAGTCAGTACAACGCGCTGGACCAGGTCACCCAGGTCACTGACCCGAAGGGCCTGCATACCACCTATGCCTACAACGGTTTCGGTGACCTGACCGGCCAGGTCAGCCCGGACAGTGGCGCCAGCAGCTTCACCGTGGATGCGGCAGGCAATCGCAAGACGGCCACCGATGCGCGCGGCGTCACCGCTACCTATCACTACGATGCACTCAACCGCCTGATCGGCATTGGCTACCCGGACCCCAATCTGGACGTGGGCTACAGCTATGACGTGGCGCCAGCGGTCTGTGCCACCGACGAGCGCTTTGCCAAGGGACGCCTGGGGCAGGTGCTGCATGCCAATGGCAGCACCCAGTACTGCCATGACCGCTTCGGCCAGGTCACCCGCAAGGTGCAGACCGTCAATGGTGTGGCCAGCACACTGCGCTATGCCTACAGCAAGTCGGGTCGCCTGACTGCGTTGACCTACCCCGACGGCAGCGTGGCCGACTACGTGCGCGATACCCAGGGCCGCATCAGCCAGATCGGCCTGACCCGCCCCGGCCAGGCGCGCCAGATCGTGGTGAACAACGTGACCTATGCGGCCTTCGGCCCGGCGACCGGCTGGACCTACGGCAACGGCCGCCAGCTGCAGCGTCCGCTGGATCTGGATTACCGCCCGCAGGCGGTGCATGACCCGGCCGCAGGCGGCCTGTCGCTGGGCTATGGCTATGATCCGGTCGGTTCGATCACCGAGCTGAAGAACGGCGCAGGTTCGACGGTGCTGGCCAAGTACGCCTACGACACGCTGGGCCGCCTGACCCAGACCCAGGACGGCGCGACCGGCACGCCGATTGAAACCTATGCGTATGACGCCACCGGCAATCGCACCGCGCTGACCACTTCGGCGGGCACTGCCAGCTACACCTATCCCGCAACCAGCCACCGGCTGACCGCCGTGGACGGCGAAGCGCGCAACCATGACGCGGCGGGCAACACCACCAGCATCGGCATCAAGACGTTCACCTACAGCGATGCCAATCGCATGAACGCGGTGAAGCAGGGTAATGCCGCACTGGAGAGCTACGGTTACAACCATCGCGGCGAGCGCGTGCTGCGCAGCCCGGCCGGTGGCGCTGCTCAGATCACCCTGTATAACGAAGCAGGGCAGTGGCTGGGCAACTACTCGGCCACGGGGCAGGCGCAGCAGCAGGCCATCTGGCTGGATAACTACCCGGTGGCGCTGATCAACGTGCCGGGCACCGGCGTGCCGGAACTTGCCTACGTCCAACCAGATCATCTGGGCACGCCGCGCGTGGTGATCGATCCGGTACGGGACGTCGCGATCTGGGAGTGGAGCAACAAGAGTGAGGTGTTCGGTAACCAGATTCCGAGTGCTGATCCGGATGGCGATGGTGTGGCGTTCGAGCTGGCGCTGCGATTCCCGGGCCAGCAGGCCACGGATGCGAGTGGGTTGTTCTACAACTACCAGCGGGAGTATGACCCGGCAGCGGGGCGCTATTCGCAGAGTGATCCGATGGGATTCGACGGGGGGGTATCTACCTTCTCCTATGTATCAGCTGATCCAGTGCAGGCGGTTGATCCGCTCGGACTGCTGGCCAATTGCACTTGCGTGGACGGTGGAGTTCATATCGACATCCCTATTCGCTTCAGTGGTGAGGGAGCTACTCCTGAGACTTTGAGAAAAATGATAAATGCAATTGAATCGACCTGGTCTGCGCCCGGATTTACAGTGACTGTTAGCCAGCCGGAGAAAGGTCGGTTAAACCGTGTTGAGGTTCCGCTGGGGAGGGGGGTTTCGACCGTAACTGGAGGCAGTGTCGGTAAATGGTATGCAGGAAACACTGAGTGGACGGCTGCGCACGAAGCAGGGCATTTGATGAAATTCAAGTACGATGGTCGTTTTGATATGTACGATGTGGTGTCGCAGGCGCCATCTCGTTCTACTAAGCCCGTTCCGGGGTGGGAGGGAAACATCATGGCAGAGCATCTTGGCGTTCCAGACGATAGGGTTCGGGACGCTATCAAGAAGCGGTTGGGGTGCAAATGATGGTGAGTCTACGCGTGGCTGCGCTCCTTCTTCCATTGCTCGGAGGCTGTGGCACTAGCCAGATCAAACACATTGAATGGAACTCAGATTGGGTGGACGTTTCATCGGATGAGATCATTCCTGGGAACTCGACGACACTTCGAAGTGACCGCTTGGCCACCTTGAATCCGCAGAGCGAAAAATCGATTGCTCAGTGGATGCTCGATCAGAACTTGAGCATCATCCAAGCATCGGATGCTGCTGAGAAATTCGCGCCACTACAGTTGAATGGGTTAGTGCCGGCAGAGGGGGAGACTGTTTATCTCGTCAGAGCGGCCTCGGGTGCAGGAGGCGGGAGTTTTGTCGGCTACATAAATGACAATGGAATTCTCATCTTGTACGGGGTAATGGGAAGTTGTGGGGAGCAAGTGCATCGAGTGGTTGCTGTGAGCCTGAGTAAGAGGCCTGCCAAGGTCTTCGGAGGGTGCTCAGGAGCGCT
This sequence comes from Stenotrophomonas sp., assembly GCF_059505245.1. Classification (NCBI taxonomy): domain Bacteria; kingdom Pseudomonadati; phylum Pseudomonadota; class Gammaproteobacteria; order Lysobacterales; family Lysobacteraceae; genus Stenotrophomonas; species Stenotrophomonas sp. Next base: position 190,960 of record NZ_JCACKF010000002.1, on the reverse strand, counting down.
TTGAAGATTCTCATGTGTGTGGGTCTGAGGTGGGAATAGGGAAGTGGGAATTTCATTTGCGAGCGCTCTGTTGGTGTGTTTGAGGGCGGGGGCATAGATTGCAGCTGTTGAGCGGCTTGACGACACCGTGGTCTTCATTGAGGCCTCTGTCGGCGCAGAAGATTGCACTTCTAGTAGAGGGCGCTTGGGAAGGCCGGTTGATTCCTGTCAAATCATGATTCTTGAGCAGAGCTTCCCGGGACGATCGAGCTATCGATCACAGGCGTAACAGTAGACCGCTAGGCCAGATGGGGACGGGCTGTTCTTTTTCATGCGAATCCATGGTGGGTGCGGAGCGATTGGCCGTTGTGTCGCATTGATCGATTGAGGGCATCACCCCACGGCGCACGCACCGCTTGGCTTGAACGGGGGCAGGTTGCGGGGCATGTAGGCCGGCAGGGAGCTGACGAAGGGATGGATTACAGGACGGATCACCATCGGGCCAACGCAATGGGCTCTACCGTGCGTGCAGCTCGATGAACATCATGGATCCTGTACTCAGCGAACTGCTTTCCCGGTTCGGTGTCGACAGTGACTTCGGGCAGGCAGTACTCTCGCGCGCTGCGCGATGGGCTGCGTGAGTAGGCCGCCAAGCAGGAGGCAAGGTGCATGAGCTCCCGCGCTCCTCCACAACAGAACGCGATCGGCCTGCACGCCTCGGAGAGGTACAAGATGAAAGCCAGGCGGATTCTTCGGTATGGGTTGGCCTACGCGGTGTCGTGTGGAGCACTCTGGCTGTTCCTGCACTTTGTGGGCAGGGCGCTTTACGCCTTCGACTCACATCAGGTTTTCTTCTGGCTGTATGCCGTCAGCCTTCTGTTGCTGGGAATTGGCGCACGGGTTCCCGCCGCTGGCCGCCTGACGTTCAGGCGGCTTGCCAAGGGGGCTGGCTTGGGGCTGCTCGCGGGCCTTCTGGCCCAGGTCGTGGTACTTGTACTGGAAGCCTACAGATTCAGCGGATTCAGGCCATCGCTGCTCTGGCAGGTACCGGTTCGCTGACGGTGATCAGCGTCGTGCTGCTCACGCCGCTCTGGGGCGTAGTGCTGGTTGCCCTCACCGCCGCATTCCGCCGCGACAACCACCCACATCAGGCCTCGAACCCATGAAGCGCCTGACTGCCTTTTGCCTCGCGGCCGCACTGACATCCTGTGCGGCGCATCCGAACCGCACGACGAAGTGTCAGCCGGCCCAATTCACTTACATCGGCACCGAGAGCATCGACGGGCTGACCTATGGGCGCTTCCAGGTCAGCCACAACGCTGGTCAGCCGCTTCAGCTGTGGGTGGATGAGAGACGCAGGTTGAACTCAAGGACCGCTCGCGCAGAGATGAGGCGCACAGGCGAAGATGCCTGGCGGCCTTACAACGTGATCCTTGAGGAAATCACACCGGGAGCGATCGGGGTGTCGATCGGGCAGGATGAACAGCAGAGCGTTCTGTTCGATGGTGATGGCCTGTTCCTGCCCGGCGCATCCAGCGCGGGCGCGAATTACTCCATCGTGGTACAGGACGCTGCCGATTGCGAACATCGCTCGGCAACGTTCATTCCCTGACATTCCTGGCGGCGAGCCGGATTCCTTGCGACTTCGCAGCATCGCCCGGTTGGGACGCTGCGTACAGGCAATGAAGGAAAAATGGCGCGCCCGGAGGGATTCGAACCCCCGACCAATGGCTTCGGAAGCCACTACTCTATCCGGCTGAGCTACGGGCGCGTTGTAGAACCGCCGCGCCGTCGGCCAGTGCCGGGGCGGGCATCGCAGCGCCATGAAGCGGTGCGGGACGGGCATTCTATCCAGTTTCGCCGAACAAATCTCCCCCCACCGGCAAAGCCCTGCCGGAGGGGCAGGAGTATCCTATCGCCATGGCTGATACCCCCCTCACTTCGCCGCAGTCGCCGGCGACGCCGCGTTGGCGGCATTACTGGAGTCTGATGCGCGCTGATCGCCCGATCGGCACGTTGCTGCTGCTGTGGCCCACCTGGTGGGCGTTGTGGCTGGCTGCCGGCGGCCTGCCGCCGCTGTGGACGCTGTTCGTGTTCACCGCCGGCGTGTGGTTGACCCGCTCGGCCGGTTGCGTCATCAACGACTACGCCGACCGCTGGCTCGACCCGCACGTGGAACGCACCAAGGCGCGTCCGCTGGCCACCGGCGCAATCAGCGGCCGAGCTGCGCTCGCCCTGTTCGCGGTGCTGATGCTGGTGGCGTTCGGCCTGGTGCTGACCCTGAACGGGCTGACCATCGGCCTCAGCTTCATCGGCGTGTTCCTGGCGGCCAGCTACCCGTACCTGAAGCGCTACACCCACCTGCCGCAGGTCTACCTGGGCATGTCGTTTGGCTGGGGCATCCCGATGGCCTTCGCCGCCGTGCAGGGCGAGGTGCCGATGCTGGGTTGGCTGCTGTACGCCGGCAACATCCTGTGGTCCACCGCCTACGACACCTGGTACGCCATGGTCGACCGCGAGGACGACCTGAAGATGGGCTCGCACTCCACCGCGATCCTGTTCGGGGATCTCGACCTGGTCATCCAGGGCGTGCTGTACGCACTGTTCCTGGCCACGATGGCGCTGGTCGGCGTGCGCGGCGGGCTGGGCGGGTACTACCTGGCCGGCGTGGCCGTGGCCACCGCGCTGGTGGTGTACGAGTTCTGGATCTGCCGCAACCGCGAACGCGGCCCGTGCTTCAAGGCGTTCCTGCACAACAACTGGGTGGGTGCCGCGCTGTTTGCCGGCATCGCCGCGGACCTGGCGCTGCGTTGATCCCAAGGCCTGGTAGAGCCGGCCGCTGGCCGGCTGCGCCCGTGCGCGATCCCGAGGTTGCCGGCCAGCGGCCGGCACTACCGCCTTCCACCACCTGCGATGATGCCTGGATCTGGTAGAGCCGGCCGCTGGCCGGCTGCACCCGTGCGCGATCCCGAAGTTGCCGGCCAGCGGCCGGCACTACCGTTCTGTGCCGCCTACGACCAATAGGTGGCTGACAGCCCGCACCCCACCGCCCAGAATCGGGCCATCGAACCTGGGAGGGTAGGCGATGGCCTCGACGGCAGCAGTACAGGACGGCTGGATGGCGCGCGCAGCGCTGCGTTCGGCCGCCTGGGCGGAAAAGTGGTTCCCCGATGCGTACGTATTCGCGGTGCTGGGCGTGGTCATCGTCGCGCTGGCGGCGATGGGCTTCGGCTCGACCCCGCAGGCCACCGCGAGCGCCTTCGGTGACGGCTTCTGGAGCCTGATTCCCTTCACCATGCAGATGGCCTTCGTGGTCATCGGTGGCTACGCCGTGGCCACCGCGCCGGTGGTCGCGCGCTTCATCGACTTCCTGGCCCGGGTGCCGCGTACCGGCCGCGGTGCGGTGGTGTACGTGGGCCTGGTCAGCATGCTCGCCTCGCTGCTCAGCTGGGGGTTCTCGCTGGTGTTCGGTGGCCTGCTGGTGCGTGCGCTGGCCCGTCGTACCGAACTGCGCATGGACTACCGCGCCGCCGGTGCTTCGGCGTACCTCGGCCTGGGTGCGGTGTGGGCAATGGGGCTCAGTTCCTCGGCCGCACAGCTGCAGGCCAACCCGGCCAGCATGCCGCCGGGGCTGGTGGAGATCACCGGCGTGCTGCCGTTCACCGAAACCATCTTCCTGTGGCAGTCGATCGCGCTGACCTCGGTGCTGATCCTGGTCTCGCTGCTGATCGCCTGGCTGACGGCACCCGCGGCGGGTAGTGCGCGTACCGCCGAGGAGTTCCCCGGTGCTGCACAGGCCGAGCCGGAACCGCTGCAGCGACGCACGCGCCCGGGCGAATGGCTGGAATACAGCCCGCTGCTGACCGTGCTGCTCTCGCTGCTGGCGTTCGGCTGGCTGTTCAACGAGTTCGCCAACAAGCCGGTGATCACCGCCATCGCCAACCTCAATACCTACAACTTCCTGTTCATCTCGTTGGGCCTGCTGCTGCACTGGCGCCCGCGCAGCTTCCTCAACGCGGTGGCCAAGGCGGTGCCGAGTACCACCGGCGTGCTGATCCAGTTCCCGCTGTACGGCGGCATCGCGATGATCCTCACCCACGCCGCTGGCGGTGACGGGCAGACCCTGGCGCACCGGCTGTCGAGCCTGTTCGTGCACGTGGCCAGCACCGATTCGTTCGCGCTGGTGATGGGCGTCTATTCGGCCGTGCTGGGCTTCTTCGTGCCGTCCGGTGGCGGCAAGTGGATCATCGAGGCGCCGTACGTGATGCAGGCCGCCAACGAACTGAAGGCGCACCTGGGCTGGGCGGTGCAGGTCTACAACGCGGCCGAAGCCCTGCCCAACCTGATCAACCCGTTCTGGATGCTGCCGCTGCTGGGCGTGCTGGGCCTGAAGGCACGCGACATCGTGGGCTTCACCTTCATCCAATTGCTGGTGCACATCCCGCTGGTGCTGGGCCTGTTGTGGCTGCTGGGCATGACCCTGGCGTATGTGCCACCGGTGATGCCGTAGTCCAGTATCCCCGGATCATGCGGCTTCCTGCTTTGAAAGCCGCATGGCCAGAACGCGCGCTGCTCAGATTTCATTGGGCTTGTTGCCCAGTGCGGCATCCGCTTCGAACCAGCTTCGCGCAGTATTGCCAACATACTTGGTCAACGCATAGTTGGCCCCTGAGCCGATGACGACTCCGATGCCGAACGGAATGGCTTTTTCCAGCGCCTTGCGGGTAAAGGTGATGCCGATCTTCTTGAAGAGTTCCTTGAGAGCTTGCAACACGGCGCCCTTCAAGTACTGACGGACCATCTTTACGCCAGCATTTGAGGCGATCCGAGTCGACGCTTCGACGCCGAGCTTCTCCAGAGAACCTCCTGCGGCGATGAGAAAAGCCAGGTGCCTGGCGTCTTCGCCATTCACGTCCCATCCATAGGCCTCAGCCAAGCACATGGTCATGTCGACCTGCAGTTTCATGCTGATGCTTGCATCGGCGAGACCACCGCCAACCATTGCCAGGGCCGTACCAATTCCCGGGATGACCCCGGTCAGAGCAGTCGCTCCCCCCGTGGTGGCTGACATCCGGCAATAACGGCTGATGATCTTGTCGGCCACCAACCCTGCAACCTCGCGCTGGCCGCGTGTTGGATCCCGGGAGAGAATCTGGCGCCTGTACTGGGCGACGAGGGCCTTCGCGTCTGCGGGACTGATCGCGATGCTCTCGACCGCTTTGAGGAGGCGAGAGTCACTTGCTTCTGCAACCACGGCGTTCATTTAGACGTTCCTTGTTGATGCTTGGAAAGATGGGCCGTCCATAGCAGCCCGTCCGCAGCCTATCGGCTTCGGGTAGCCATTCTTGAGCGAACGCTCGCGCATTCCGGTGCGCCCTACAGCACTGAATACGTGCTCCTGTCATTACGACATAAGGACATGCCGAACCCGCATGAATCCTTCAGCGGCTTGTGCCGCAAGGGCTTTCGCGCGTTCATTCACGCGCGTACACACAGGTGTAGCCGTCCGCCAACGCGCGATTAACTCTTCGCTGCAGACGATGGCCCCGTCCACCGCATTCCGCGCGTGGCTTTGGAGATCGGACATGGCACAGCAGAACCAGAACCCGAACCAGAAGCAGCAGGGCCAGCAGAACCAGCAGGATCAGCAGCAGGGCCGTGGCCGCGACCAGCAGCAGCAACAACAGCAGGAACAGCAGCAGCGCAACCAGCGCAATCAGCAGCAAGGTGGGCAGGAAGAGGAAGAGTGACGTCGGTACCCACCCTGGGCAACCCCCGAAGCCCCGCCGCGCGCGGGGCTTCGCTTATTCCAGCACGCCGATGCGTTGCAGCACCGGGGCGGCCGACATGTCATTGGGATTGGTGCCGGGCTGATCCTGCGGCACCTCCATGCCCATGCCGCGGTACAGATCGACCCAGTGCTGGGCGATCTGCCCGGTCTGCGGATTGCGGAAGTTCATCGGCTGCAGCGCGAACACATGGTGCGCACGGAACGCACGCTCGATGAAGTCGGAACAGTAGTAGCTGTCCTCGTTCAACACATACGACGTGTTGTACGGCTTGCCCAGCATCGTGCGCGCGGTGGCGACTGCATCCTTGATGGCCGCCTGCTGCGGCGCGCGCAGGCGATAGACCACGATCTGCCGCTGCTTGGCTTGGGCGTCCTGCTGGAACTCGGTCAGTGATTGCCGGCGTGATCCCTTCTCGTCGGCGTGCAGCACCTCCCAGGCCTTCGGCGCCGAGGCGACCAGGGCGACGTGATCGAAGCTGGGTGCGCCCTGCGTGCCGGTGGCATCGTCGATGGCCGCGCTCAGGCCGCTGCGGCCGGCAGTGACGAACAGCAGGTCGCCTTCATGGACATTGACGGCCAACGCCACGGCCGGCCACAGGGCGGGCAGCAGCAGGCCGATCAGGAGCAGGAGGCGATGCATGGAGAGTCTCGGTCAGGCGGAATGCCGGAATTGTAGGGCGCGCGGTAGCATGGGACGACCCAACCGGATTCAGGATGAGCCCATGCGTCGAAACCGTTCCGCTGCCGTGCTGATGCTTGCCTGTGGCGTGGCCCTGGTTGCCTGCACGCCCGAGCCCCAGGTGACGCCCACGGAAGTGGCGCCTGCACATCCCGCGCCGTCGTCCACGGCGGCAGCGGTCCAGCCCGCACCGGTGCCTGCCAGCGGTGAATGCCCCTACTCGCAGTTCGATGCGTTCCTGAAGCACTTCGGCAACGAGATCGCGCTGCAGGAAAAGGCCACCGCCGATCCGCTGCTGGACAGCTACATCGATGCCGAGGCCGAGCCGGAACCGCGCAAGGTGGAAAGCCGCCTGGCGCTGGCCGATGTCGAGTGGCCGGTGATGCCTGATCCCGCCGCGTTGGCCGGGCAGGGCCGCGAGATGCAGGTCAGCACGCTGGCCGATGGGCAACGGCAGGTACAGATCCGCACGCCGGACAGCAGCGACCAGCAGACCTACACCTTCGCGCAGTCGCCCTGCTGGACGCTGGTCAAGCGCGAGGATGAGTCGATCTGATGCCTGTCCCGGCACAGGCGCGGCCGGGCGGGGGCTGCTAGGCTCGGAGCCTGATCCAGGCAGGGAGACGCCGATGCGGGCTCGCAGGATGTGCACCATCACCGCCACCATGACTGTCATGCTGGCAATGGCACCCTTCACCGGCGTCCAGGCGCAGTCGCTGCCGGCCGACGATAGCGCCTACTTCGCCAGTGCGGCAGCCGAACAGGCCGCGCGCGGCGAGCTGGGCAAGCGTGTCGAGGCCCTGCAGCAGGCTTCCGCGCTTGCACCTGCGCAACGCTTCCATCAGGCCGAGGCACTGCAGGCGCAGTGCCTGCGCCATCACAGCTATCTGCATCTGCAGGCCGCACGCAATGCCCGTGACCATCGCCCGACGCAGGCGCTGGACCAGGTGATGGGGCTGTGCAGCCGCATCGCCCACACCGGCCGCGCGGCGCTGCGCGAAGCGCCCGCAGACGCGGCGTGGGCCGCACCGTATGCCTTCCTGCGCGCGCGTGCGCTGAAGGACGCTGCAGCACCGGCCAGTACCGCACTGGATGAGGCCGTGGAGGCCCTGGCCGATCCGGCGCTGGACAGTTTCGCACGGCTGCGTGGGCAGATCCTGCGCAGTGCCGAGTACCCGCAGATCGAGCGTGATGGTCGGCACTGGGACACCGGGCACGACAAGCAGGCACTGGCCCAGCAGCAGGACCGCGCGTTGCGGGAAGCGGGCTGGAAGGGTTACTGGCAGGGCCTGCACTCGCGCCGCGAGCCGATGGCCTCGGTGCTGCTGGGCCTGGTGCAGGTGAACGATGCCGCCGCGCGCCTGCAGGGCGATGGTTCTGCACCGGCGCGGGGCTACCAGCGCATGGGCCTGGATGCATCGGCGGTGGATGCTACGCTGCAGGCGATCGGACGCCATGCAGGGGACCGTCGCGCCTACCAGGACATGCTGCTGCGCCACGCCGCGCGCTCAGGCATCGATGCGCCGCAGCTCTGGGATACCACGTTGCCCGATGCCGGCTATATGCCGCCGGTACTGACGCTGGCGCAGCTGCGCGACAATGCCGCCGATGCCATGCAGCACCTGGGGCCGGCATACGTCAGTGAGCTGCGTGCGCTGCTCGATCCGGCCAACCGGCGCATGGATCTGGCCACCGAACGTGGTGACCGCAGCCAGGACGCGTTCTCGGTAAGCGCTCCCGGCGTGCCGGCAATGCTGTTCGTTGGCGTGCGCCGTGGTGATCTGGAAAGCGATGTCGAGATCGCCCATGAAGCCGGTCATGCCATGCACGGTGAGTGGATGCAGCGCGGCCATGCCTCGCCGCTGCAGCGCAATGGCAGCCAGTGGCTGACCGAGGCCTTTGCCATCTACAACGAACTGCGCTTCCGCGACCAGCTGTACCAGCAGGCAGAGGACCCGCGGGCCAAGGCGTATTACCTGAAGTCACTGCTGGACGATATGGTGCTGCAGCTGTTCACGTCTTCCGAAGAGGCGCAGCTGGAGCAGTCGATCTACGAGGGCGTGGCGGACAACACGCTGGGTACCGCCGATGACCTGGACGCGTTGACCGGCCGGGTGCTGGCGCGCTTCGGTCAGGACCCGGAGCGCTATCCGCAGCTGTGCAACGGCTGGATCGGCAAGCGCCTGATGTATGACGACCCCAACTATCTGGTGAACTACCTCTATGCAGGGCTGCTGGCCGTGCAGCTGTTCGTGCAGGATCAACGCGACCCGGCAGGGTTCCGTGAACGCTATCTCGCGGTGCTGGGTGAAGGCTTTGATCGTGCGCCGACCGAGCAGGTGGCGCAGTTGCTGGGGCACGCGCCCGATTGGCCGGCGCTGGTTGATGCTGATCTGCAGGTGTTCAACCAGGCGGTCGCGCAGCTGCAGGCGCTGCATGCGCGGATCGAGGCAGGGCAGGGCACGTGAAGATGCTGCGCAGGATGACGTGCACCCGGGTCACGGCATGGCTGTTGATGCTGTTGTGCCTGTTGCCGATGGTGGTGATGGCCGGTGCTGCGGTCCCTGCGCTGGATGACCCGGTGGTGGACGCCGCCAACGCACTTTCGGCGGATACCCGCGACATACTGCGCACGCAGGCCCTCAAGTTGCAGGCGCGCACCGGCGCGCAGCTGCAGGTGCTGGTGGTCGACCATGCTGGCGACGAGGGCATCGAGGCCTACGCACAGCGGGTGTTCGACCAGTGGCAGCTGGGCCGGGAAGGCGTTGACGATGGCGTGCTGCTGCTCGTGGCCGTGCAGGACCGCCGTGTACGCATCCAGACCGGTTACGGTCTGGAGGGCGCGATTCCAGATGCCTATGCCGCCCGCATCATCGACAAGGCGATCGTGCCGCGTTTCCGCGATGGCGACCTTGACCAGGGCCTGCTGGATGGAACGAAGGTCGTGGTCGCGCTGATCGATGGCGAGGACCTGCCGGCCTGGGAAGCGCCATCGATACGCAACGTGCTGCCGGCCGATTGGCGCAGCGCGGATTCCGTGGTTGCACTGACGCTGCTGGCCGGCTTCCTTGCGGGTCTGTGGCGCTCACCGCCCTCGGCGCCCGCGGCCAGGATGCCGGACGACCTCGCACGCAGGCACCGCGAGCGCCAGCGTGGAGCGCCACGCGAGGTCACCACGCCGCAGGCGCGCCCGAAGCGATTGCCGGCCTGGGCCCGCCCGATGCTGGTGACGGCTGTGGTAGCCGCGGGTCTGCTGTCGGCGGCTATGTGGGCGCCACGCCAGGCATTGGCAGCGGTCTGCATCGTATTGGCGTTGTGCGTACCGGTGGCGAGCCTGCTTGGCTGGTGCTGGCGCCGCAGCCGAGGTGTGCGCGTGGTGCTGCTCGGCATGCTCGGGGTCAGTTCGGGGTTCTTGGTGGTGATGGTGCTGCGTGGCCAGTTGCCGCCCAGTCTGGCCCTGCACACGTTGCTGGACCTGGCGGCAGGCATCGTAGCCATGCTGCTGTTCTTCCTCGTGCAGGCGTGCCGCGCGCGCTGGCACAAGGACCGCAGCAGCTTCGGGGTGAGGTTCGCAGTGCTCTTGCTGCTGACCGCTGGCTACGTGCTCTTCGCACTGCTGGCCATTGATCGCGCCGACCCGGTGGCACGCCTTGCCGCGACGATCGGGTGGAGTGCCGGCACGGTCGTGCTGTACTTCGCCTGGATTTTCACCATGCTGCCCGGTGAGAAGGCACGCGGCAGCCGCAGATCATCCGTCGGCCACCGCAGTGCGTCCAGCTCCCCGTCATCAAGTTCGTCTGCGAGCAGCTCCAGCAGCTGGTCCGGAGGCGGCGGCCGCAGCGGCGGAGGTGGTGCGTCGGGCAGCTGGTAGTTCAGGCTGCCTGTACCCGCCAGCCGAGCACAACGTCCTCCACGACACCGGGGCCAGCCACGTCGCCGACCTGCAGCAACAGCCCCTGTGCATTGGGCAGGTCCTTCTGCTCGGGAAACCACCGTCGATCGGCCGCGACCACGATCAGCAGGCCCTCGTCGTCGCCCATCGGTGCGAATTGCGGCGAAGCCGGGCTGATCGGCTGCAGGCCGAAACGTTGGTTGGACAGTTCGCGTACGGCCTCGACATCGCGGCTGGGCAGGCCGACTTCGCTCAGGCAGGTCAGCTCGCTGCCATGGAACACGCCTTCGCGAGCGCTGGCCGGCAGGCGGCGGCGGCCGATCAGTTCAAGGATCAGGCCGTCCGGGCCGGTGAAGTACACCGACTGCGACTGCCAGCTGCTCTCCAGCGCGAAGTAGTCCAGCCCCGCCGGATTGCGCTGCAGCGGCGTGCGCTCACGCAACCACGTCATTGCCTCGCTGAAGCGGTTGTCCGGCACGTTGAAGGCCAGATGCACGCCACCCACCGGACGTCCCGCCGCAGGCTGAAGTTCGAGGGTGCTCCAGCCGACGTGCACATGGTTGCCGACCACGCGCTGCTGCAGCACATCGTGGAAATATGTGGCCACGGAAGCGACGTCGGATACCGGCAGAGTGAGGTGCAGCAGGCGCATGATCGATTCTCCGTGGACGCGCCCACTGTAGCGCCGGGCGATGCCCGGCGGCCACTAGCGCAGCGAATGGTTGAAGAACCGTATTGCCGCGTCCGCTGCCTGCGCGTGGGTCTGCGCCTTCGGCACCGATGTGCTGCACAGGTCCTGCAGCCGCTGTTGTCCGGCCGGGGTGCATGCGGCGAGGAAATCGTAATGGCCGACACCGGGCAGCACCTGCAGTGCAGCGCCCGCAATCACCGCACGCGCAGCCTCGCCATTGGTCTGTGGTGGCGCGACCGTGTCCGCCTGGCCCAGCACGATCGACACCGGCTGTTTCAGCGAGGAGAGCTGCTCGGGCGCAAAGGCCTGCACGATTGCCGGCGCCAGCAGGAACACCGCGCGCACGCCGGGAATGGCGCGTGCGTCGTTGGCGTGGGACATCCATGGCGACAGCTCGGGCGACGCCGCAGCGGCAACGCGCGCCTCCATCGTGTGCGTTGCCGCCTCCTGTTGGGGCCGGCAGACGCCGTCATCCGGATGTGCGGTGCAGAAGTCCCGCAATCGCTGCAGGTCCGGTCGCGCACCGGCTGCCAGCAGCGCGGTGTAGCCACCGGCCGAGAAGCCGGCGACCCCCAGGCGCTCAGGATCGACATGCGGGCCCAGCACCGGATCAGCTTGCACGGCCGCCAGTGCGGCACGCAGGTCATCGGCGCGCAACCAGGTCAGAAGGCTGCCGGGCAGGGTCATGGTGTCAACGCCGTTGTTGCCTGGATGATCCACCGCAATCACCAGATATCCGGCCCGCGCCAGCGCCGTGCCCAGCCAACCCATCATGCGCGCGCTGCCGCCGTTGCCATGCGAGAGCAGCAGGGTCGGCAGGCGATCACCCGCGACCGGCGCATCCTTGGCCGACCGGCCGGCGTCGAACAGCGGCGCGTCGGGTGGACCGATGGTCAGCGCGTTTTCGCGGCTGCCGGCCTGTGCCGGATACCAGACCGTGTAGCGCAGCGCGTCGCGGTGCCCTGCGTCGCGCACGGCGGCGCTGGCCAGCGTCGTCGTGCCGTGGCGCTCGCCGGCGACGCCGCTTTCGCGGGCGGCGCCGACGCTCGCGAACGCCAGCAGCATTCCTCCCAGCACAGCAGCGGTCATGCGCATCTTCAACTCCTTGTCAGTGGGGACGTTCTTCCACCGGCAGCCAGATCTCCACGCCGCCGTTGCCGCTGTGCTCGTCGAACCGGGCGTCGTAGCGCTCCAGGTCCGGCGCATCGGCAAGGCTCAGGTTGGACGCAGGGAGATAATGATCCAGCAACCAGAACCAGGTCGAGCGGATGGCCGAGATGTGTCCGCCGTGCCAAGCCACCAGGTAGCGGCGCGCCGGGATGTCCACGCGTCGCCAGTGCGCAGGCACGCTCGGCACCGTGCTTGCCGGTAGTGCCGCAATGTAGTCGAAGCCACCATCGTCATCACTGTTGCAGCACACGCCGAAGCTGACCGGTGCCGGCGTCGGCCACTCGCGGTTGAGCTGGGCCCATTGGCCCGGAATCGCGCCGCTGCTGTCGCGGGTGTGCCGCATGCCGACGCCTGCCAGCTGGAACGCGGGCGTATCGAGCAGCCGCGGGGCTTCAATGCAGGCTGACGGGGCCTCGTCCAGGCGGATCGCCTGCACCAGCGTCAGCCCATCGGTGCCCTGTTCGCGTACCCGTTCCGGTGTCTGCCCGAACTGTTCGCTGAAGGCACGGGTGAAGGCAGCATGGGTGGTGTAGCCGGCCCCCAGCGCCACCTGCAGGATGTCGCCCGCGCCGTTGGCCAACCGCTGCGCGGCAGCGGTCAGGCGGCGCCCGCGCAGGTAGCGCACCACCGAGGTGCCGGTGCGGGCCTGGAACAGGCGTGACAGATGAAACGGCGACAGGCCGGCCGCAGCGGCGATGTCGGCCAGCGCCAATGGCTGGTCCGCATGGGTTTCGATGTACCACAACGCCTTGCCTGCCGCGCTCATCCTGCCGTTCCCCGCATCCAATGCCGGCACAGTAGCGGATCGGCAGGCGCGGCGTTTAGCAGTTCTTGCGCTGCCGGGGCTTTGCGTCTGCCTGCGTACCGGCAACAATGCGTGCTTCATGGACGTGATGGGGGGCAGGGAGATGCGATCGACGACGTGGGATGCCAGGCCAGCGGAGCCCGGCCGATGATCGAGATGATCGAAATGCTGCTTGCCCTCTGGGTACTTCCCAGTCTGTTGACCCTGGCGCTGATGCTGCTGATGTTGTTCGGCGCGCCACGGTGGCGCGGCAACCCCTGGGTGTACCGTGTCGGCTTCGCGTTGCTGGGCGGGTTTCTGACACCGACGTTGTTGGGGGCCGGTCACGGTGGGTTGCCGTGCGCGACTATCGGCGGGCTGGTGATGATACTGACGCAGCTGCAATGGATCGGCGATCTGCAGGTCGACTTCATGGGGATCGGGATTCGCAACAGGGGCATCTGGATCATGTCCACCCCCGCCTTGGTGGTGTTCGCTGCCATGATGTTCGTTCCGCTGCGAACGGCACGGCCGGCCCGTTTCGGCTTTGGCGACGACGCCAACGGCTAGCCGCTGTGTGCGGAGATGGGCCGTGGGTCTGCATTGCCACCCATGCATGGCGTGGATCTACGGATGAGCCCTGGCAGGGGCCAACCTTGGTTGGCGCATCAAGCTGTCGTACTGACGTCATGCCTCCTTCACACATCGCGCCGAGACTGCGCGCCTTGTCCAGGCCTGTTGTGTGCGCACAGGTGCTGGCCCTGTCGCGTCCTCCCGGAGCCCTGCCGTGCATCGTTCGAAGCTTTCGCGTTCCATCCTCCTTGCCCTTTCCATGGCCAGCGCAGGAGGCGCGATCGCAGCGGAGGCCGATGCGGTCGATGCCGCCGGCGGCAGCCGCGCCGCGCCCACCCAGCTCGACGCGATGCTGGTCACCGGTACCCGCGCGTCCAACCGCACCCAGTTCGAAACGCTGGCGCCGGTGGACGTGTTCACCAAGGAAGACATCACGTCCGTCGAATCCACCGACCTGAAGGACGTGCTGGCCCAGCTGGTGCCGTCGTTCGTGGTGCAGCGCCTGCCGATGGCGGACGGCCAGGTGTTCGTGCGTCCGGCCACGCTGCGTGGCCTGTCGCCGGACCAGACCCTGGTGCTGGTCAACGGTCGCCGCTTCCACCGCAGCGCGCTGCTCGGCAACCGTGGTGCACAGGCCGCTGATCTGGCACAGATTCCAACCAGCGCGATCAAGCGCATCGAGGTGCTGCGTGATGGCGCGTCGGCGCAGTACGGCTCGGACGCCATCGCCGGCGTCATCAACATCATCCTGGAAGATGGGCCGGGTAGCGAGATCACCGCCGGCTACTCGCAGTACGCGCAGGGCGACGGTGCTTCGCGCGATTTCAGTGCGCGCACCGGCTGGTCGCTGGGCGACTATGGCAGCCTGGTGCTGTTCGTCGAATCGTCCACCTCCGACGCCACCTCGCGCACCCGCCAGCGTCCCGATGCCATCGCCTTCCAGGCCGCGCATCCGGAGCTGGAGGTGCCCAACCCGGTGCAGCGCTGGGGCCAGCCGGAACTGGAAAGCCGCCGCGTCGGCTTCAACGTAAAGGCCAACGCCAGCGATACGCTGGAGCTCTATGCCTTTGCCCTGTACAGCCACAGCGATGGCGTCAGCGATTTCAACTGGCGCAACCCGGACACCACCGCCGGCGCGTACCGCACCACCGCCATCTTCCCGGGCTGGAACCTGCGCTCGCTGTATCCGGTCGGCTTCAGCCCGCAGTACGGCAACGTGCAGAACGACCTGCAGCTGGTCGGTGGCCTGCGCGGCGAGATCACGCCGAAGCTGCGCTGGGATGTCAGCGCCTCGTATGGCCGCAACGCCATCGACTATCGCCTGAAGAACTCGATCAATGCCTCGCTCGGTCCGGCCAGCCCGACCGACTTCGATCTCGGCCGCCTCACCCAGACCGAGAAGAACGCCAACGCCGACTTCAACTACGAATGGGACGTGGCTGCGCTGTCCAAGCCGATCAGCGTCGCCTTCGGTGGCGAGTTCCGCCAGGAAACCTACCAGGTGCGCGCCGGTGATCCGGCCTCGTACGCGGTGGGTCCGGGCGCGGCCGCGGGCCTGGAGGCCAACTCCAATGGCGCGCCGGGCTTCTCGGCCAGCCAGGCCGGGCAGTGGAGCCAGCGCAGCAAGGCCGCCTACGTGGACATGGAAGTGCCGCTGGGCGAGCGCTGGAGCATCGGTGCAGCCAGCCGCTATGAGGACTTCTCCAGCTTCGGCAGCACACTGGACGGCAAACTGTCGGCGCGCTTCGCGATCACCCCGGACGTCGCCCTGCGCGGCACCGTGTCCACCGGCTTCCGCGCGCCGACGCCGGCGCAGCTCAACACCACCAGCACCACCCAGGGGTTGGATACGCGCACGCTGCAGATCTTCACCAGCGGCCGCCTGTCGCCGAACGATCCGCTGGCGCAGCTGCTCGGTGCCAGGCCGTTGAAGCCGGAAGAATCGCGTACCGCATCGCTGGGCCTGACCTGGCGCACCGACCTGGGCCTGTCCGGCTCGGTGGATGTCTACCAGATCAAGCTCACCGACCGCTTCAGCCAGTCGGCCAGTTTCGCCATTCCGGCCGGTACGCCCAATCCGCTGGGCTATACCTCAGTGAACTACTTCACCAACGACTTCGACACCACCACCACCGGCGTGGACGTGGTCGGCAACTACCTGCGCGACCTCGGCGCGGGCCGCATGACGCTGACCCTGGCCTACAACTACAACCGCACCCGCGTGGACAACGGCAGCACCTCGGTGGCCACCAATGAGACCCAGCGCGTGCTGTTTGAAGACCGCCTGCCCGAGCACAAGGGCAGCCTGACCGGCAGCTGGGACATCGGTGCCTGGTCGCTGATGGCGCGCATGCGCTACTACGGTGCCTGGACCGATTCCAGCGGCAATGCGGTGGGCGATATCTACCAGCGTTTCGGTGCGATGAGCTTCCTCGACCTGGCCGTCGGCTATCGCATCAACGAACATCACAGCCTGCGCGTGGGTGCCGACAACGTGTTCGACCGCTATCCGGACGAAGCCACCTTCCAGGCCAGTCGCGGCCTGGTCTACTCGCGCAACGCGCCGTACGACACCGACGGTGCCAACCTGTACGCACAGTACCGGCTGAGCTTCTGATGGACCGCAACCGCCGCGTCCTGTTGCGTGCCGGTGCACTGCTGCCGGCTGCAGCTGCGCTGTCTTCACTGCCCGCCATGGCGGCCGCGGGTTACGCTGCGCCCATGCAGATTCCCGCAACGACCGTAGCGCCGGACGCGCTGGCCCGCGATGAAGGCTACTGGGCCGCCGTGGCCAGCCACTTCGACATCACCGATGAAGTGAACCACCTGGAGAACGGCTACTGGGGCGCGATGGGCCGTGAGACGCTGGCCAGCTACCAGCGCCACACCGCCGAGGTGAACCGTGGTAACGCCTGGTACGGCCGTCATGAGTTCCCGGCGCAGTACATGGCGGTGCAGCGGCAGGTGGCCGAACTGCTGGGCGTGGGCGCCGACGAGATCGCACTGACCCGTGGCGCCACCGAAGCGATGCTGGCGCTGATCGGTGGCTACAACCGCCTGCGGCCCGGCGACCAGGTGCTGTACGCCGACATCGACTACGACAGCATGATCGGTGCGATGCGTTGGCTGCAGCAGCGCCGTTGCGTGCAGGTCGAGCGCATCGCGCTGCCGGTGGTGCCCGACCATGCGCAGATCCTGCAGGCCTACGAGGCCGCGTTCGCGCGGCTGCCACGCCTGAAGCTGGTGCTGCTGACCCAGGTCAGCCATCGCCATGGGCTGGTGCTGCCGGTGGCCGAGATCGCCGAGCGTGCACGCGCAGGCGGTATCGACGTGATCGTCGATGCGGCGCACGGGTTCGGCCAGATCGACTACGCGGTGCCGCAGCTCAAGGCCGATTTCGTCGGCATCAACCTGCACAAGTGGATCGGCGCACCGGTCGGTGTCGGCGCGATGTACGTGCGCAGGGGCCGCGTTGCGGACCTCGACCCGTACATGGGCGAGACCGACGACGGCCGCGTGGGCAGCCGCGTACATACCGGCACGGTCAACTTCGCCGCTTACCTGGCACTTCCGGAGGCGATTGCCCTGCACCAGCGCATCGGTGCGGACAACAAGCAGGCGCGCCTGCGTTACCTGCGCGAGCGCTGGACGCTGCCGGCGCGGCAGATGGCGCACATCGAAGTGCTGTCTTCGCCGGATCCGGCGTTGGCGAGTGCATTGGCCAGCTTCCGCCTGCGCGGGCGCACCAGCGTGGCTGACAACATCGCGCTGCAGAGGCGCCTGTTGGATGAGCATCGCGTGTTCACCACCCATCGCGACGGCTTGGACTCCGGCGCCTGCGTGCGGGTGACGCCGTCGGTGTTCACCCGGCCGCAGCAGATGGATGCGCTGGTGAAGGCCCTCTCCGCCTTGGCCTGACCCTGCTTTGGTGGGTGCCAACCTTGGTTGGCACATTCCAACCGTACCGAGGAATCTTCCGCCGGCCAGCGGCCGGCACTACCGGTCGGCTGGATGCCAACTGTT
>NZ_JCACKF010000002.1:70012-173278 GCF_059505245.1 Stenotrophomonas sp. | reverse complement strand
ATTCCAACCGTGCCGGGGAATCTTCCGCCGGCCAGCGGCCGGCACTACCGGTCGGCTGGATGCCAACTGTTGGTCGGCACATCCCATTCCACGATCTACCTCCGATCTGGTGGGTGCCAACCTTGGTTGGCACATTCCAACCGTGCCGGGGAATCTTCCGCCGGCCAGCGGCCGGCACTACCGGTCGGGTGGGTGCCAACTGTTGGTTGGCACATTCCAACCGTGCTGAGGAATCTTCCGCCGGCCAGCGGCCGGCACTATCGGTCGGGTGGGTGCCGACCGTTGGTCGGCACATCCCATTCCAGGGCTACCGCTCGATCGCCGGCAACGCGTCCGACAACAACAACCGGTCAATCCGTCGCAGCGCACTTTCCAGCTGCCGGCGATCGGCCGCCAGCCCCAGCGACAGCCGCACGCCGTTCTGATGCTGCACCCCCGGCGGGCAGAACGCCGAAGATGGCGCAATCGCCAGCCCCTGCAGCTGTGCGGTACGCACCAGCGTGGCGTCGGTCCACGGCGCTGGTACCCGGCACCAGGCATGCAGGCCTTCCGCGCGCTGCAGCAGCGATGGCGCCAGCAGGTAGCGCGCCATGCGCATGCGCTCGTGCGCTTCGCTGCGCACCTGCGCCAGCAGCGACTGCGCCGAACCATCCAGCAGCAGCTGGCTGGCCAACGCCGAGACCAGCGGATGACCCATCAACCGCGTCGCCCGCAATGCAGCCGTCATCGACTCGGCGTGCGCAGCGCTTGGGCACTGCACGAACGCAGTGCGCAGGCCGGGGCTGATCACCTTCGACAGCGTCGCCACGTAGAACACATGGCGCGGTGCCAGCGCCGCCAGCGGTGTCGGTGCATCCTCGGCGAGGTGCCAGTAAGGATCGTCTTCGATCGCCAGCAGGCCTTCCCTCTCCAGAACACGCGCCAGCGCTTCGCGCCGCTGCAGCGGCAGGCTCAGCGCGGTCGGGTTCTGGCAGGTGGGGTTGAGATAGACCAACCGCGCGCCGCTTTCGCGTGCCAGCCGGGCCAGCGCATCGGGGCACATGCCGTGTTCGTCGCTGTCCACCGGCAGCAGCCGCCGGCCCAGTGCGGCGGCGGCCTGCAGCAGGCCCGGATAGACCAGCGCATCGCAGAGGATCGCATCATCGTCGCGGCCCTGGCTGACCAGGATCGCGGCAAGCGCCACCTGCGCGCCTTCGGTCAGCAACAGGCTGGCATCCTCCACCGCGCCCAGCATCGGTTGCAGCCAGCGCGCTGCCGCGTGGCGGTCGGTGGGATTGCCGCCGCCCAGGTGGTAGGTCATCAGGTTCGGCGCGTTGCTGCGCGCAAGCACGGCGGCGGCACCGCGGCGCAGGGTCTCGGCCAGCGCATCGGCATCGGGCACCGGCGGCACGTTCATGCTCAGGTCCACCACCTGGTCGAAGCCGGCCTTGGGTGGTGCGATGAAACTGCCTTGTGGCCCGCGTGCCTCGATCAGGCCGCGCTTGCGCGCTTCGTCGAACGCCCGCGTTACCGTGGTCAGGTCGACGCCGAGCTGCTGCGCCAACGCACGCTGCGAGGGCAGGCGTTGTCCTGGTGCAAGCCCACCGCGACGCACCGTGCGCTCCAGCGAATTGACGATGCGCAGGTAGATCGGCCCGTTGTGCGCGAGCACGTCCTGCACCCATTCGCGGGCTGCGACATCCGGTCGCGGCATGTACGGAGCATGTCGGGGCGTATCGTTGCTTCCAACGGCGGGAGCCTGTCCATAACCATCGGTCGGTTCGGACAGGTGACCGCCGTTGTTGCTTGTGGCGGCCACAGCGGCCAGCGTCAGTGGTGTCATTGCGCGTCCTCAGCGCTTGGCCTGCCAGGGGCAGTAGCAGCCCACGGCAAGCAGTCCTTTCGGGCGCACGGTTTCGCCGCGCACCAGTCTGTCCAGCAGTGGTTCGACGAAGCTGTTGGCCGAGTTGCAGACCATGCCGATGCTGTACGGGCCGGCATAGGCGAGGTGGCCCTGCCGGTCCCAGATCGCCACGGCAGGGCTGGCTGGAATGTGCTCGATGCCGTCGATGGTCGGCAGGTTGATCACCTTGTTGCGCAGCGGCTCGGGCAGTTCGCCGTGGGTACCGGGGCGGCGGATCGCATAGAAGTCGATGGCGGCGCGGCGGTACATGCTGATCAGGTAGCTCAGGTGTGCGCCGGTTTCGCGGTTGCAGACGGCACACGCCGGGTCCCAGAAGTGCACCACGCGGATGCGGCCGGTGTCACCGGCCAGATCGGACGGCAGGCGCAGCTGCGAGTCGTCGAAGACGATGGCCTGTTCGGTGAACGTCGACTGCGCGCTGTAGCCGAAGTACTGCCACAGCGCAGCCGCCACGCCGGCCATGAACAGGCAGGCGAGGGCGATCATCGTCGGCAGCAGCCAGCGGCGGCGCGGCGCGGCTGCGCCCATCAGGACGCGTCCCCGCCGAACTTGTGCACGTACTGCTTGCGCATCTCGCGGCAGGAGTCGGCCTGCGCGCGACGCTGGATCTCGCTACGCGACGGATCCTCGCTGCGCTGCACGCATTGCTCGATGGCGTGGCGCTCGGCGGCCTGCACATCCACGGTCTGCGGCTGCAGGCAGACCCAGGCCAGCGCAGCCAGCATCAACACCACAAAGCCACCACAGCCGGCCATTACCAGGTGGAACTTCAGTCTCTCGGCGCGCATCGACGCACGTCCCTTCATCCATACATTGCATACAAAATATCATCTTGTATGGATGCGGCGCCATGCGCCCGGTTCAGACGATGGCGTTGTGCCGGGCCCCGGGGGCCTCAGACAGGATCTCGTTCAGTTTGGCCAGCGCCCCGGCCAGCGCATCCTGGTCAACTGCGCCGCCCAGCGACAGGCGGATGGCGTTGCCCGGTGGCGGTTCCTCCACGCTGAAGGCGTCCGAACTGGCGATGCCCAGCCCCTGTTCCTGTGCGGCCTGGATCAGCCGGTACTGGTCCAGCCGCGGCGGTAGCGGCAGCCATACGTGCAGGCCGGCCGGGTGCGCCCGCGCGCGGGACGGCAGGTACTGCGCGGCAATCGCCTGGCGCTCGCGCAGCTCCTGCTGGAAGCGCTGCACCATGTCCTGGGCCTGGCCGCTGCGGATCCACTGCGACGCCACCGCCACCATTGACTGGGTCGGCATCAGCGCGATCGCACGCAGGGCGTCCAACACCGGTTCCATCGGTTCGCCGCCCGGCACCACCAGGTAGGCGGTGCGCAGGCCCGGTGCCAGGCACTTGGACAGGGTGGAGATGTAATACACCGGGCAGCCAGCGTCGCGGTGGGCGGCCAGCGGCGGTGCGGCGTCCCCGGCCAGCAACCAGTAGGGATCGTCTTCGATCACGGTCAGATCGTGGCGCTTGGCAACCGCCAGCAGGGCCTGCCGGCGTTGTGCCGACATCGTCGCCGTGGTCGGGTTCTGGATGGTCGGTACCAGGTACAGCAGGCGCGGGCGGCGTAGCTGGCAGGCCTCTTCCAGCGCGTCGGGCAGCATGCCTTCGGCGTCCATCGCCACTGGCACCACACCCCGCTGCAGCACGCGCGTGGCGGCCAGCAGGCCCGGGTAGGTCAGCTGCTCGGCGGCGATCAGCTCGCCCGGCTGGGTGCGGGCCAGGATCAGTGCGCACAGTGCGGTCTGCGCGCCGGGGCAGATCACCACCTGGTCGGCACCCACCGTGCCCAGCACCGGTGACAGCCACTGCACGGCGGCGGCGCGGTCCTCGCGGGTGCCGGCGCCGACGTGGTAGCTCATCAGTTCGCCCTGGCCCAGCTGCTGGCCCACGTGCTGGAAACCGGCCTCCATGCCCTGTGCGAACGGCGCGCTGCCCAGCAGCGGCGGGATGTTCATGCTGAGGTCCACCGAGGTGCTGCGGTTGCCGGCCGACAGCGCGATGAAGGTGCCGCCGGCGCCCTGCGCATCCAGCAGGCCAGCCTGGCGCAGCTCGGCAAAGGCCCGGGTGACCGTGGTCAGGTCCACGCCCACCTGCTGGGCCAGGTCGCGCTGCGGCGGCAGCCGGTCGCCCGGACGCAGCACGCCGTCATCCACTGCCTCGCGCACCTGCTGGGCGATCTGCAGGTACAGCGGGCCAGCGCCCTCGCGGAAGGGGCGAACCCAGGTGCGATTGGGGTGTTTCAGGCGGCGGCCGGCGGCAGGTGGCGTCATCGGTCAGTTTTTCCATACGTGCAGATGCACAAGTCCATACAATGATGTATCTTGTATGGGCTTGATTGGGGTGGATCGCTCTCTTGTAGGCGACCTCGTACCCACAGTGTAGCCGCTCCACGCCCGGGCGCTGCGCGCAGGCGAGCCGGTCAAGCGCGCTTCTTCAACAGGGTTGACCTCCAATGAATATCTGCTGGAACCGCATCCGCCTGGCGCTGGTCGCCCTGGCCTGCGTCGGCCTGTCGGGCTGTGACTGGGTGCTGCTGGATTCGAAGGGCATGGTCGGGCTCGCCCAGCGCGACCTGATCCTGATCTGCATCGGCCTGATGCTGATCGTGGTGATACCGGCCATCGTGCTGACCTTCGTATTCGCCTGGCGCTTCCGCGCCGGCAACACCAAGGCGAAATACACGCCGGACTGGTCGCATTCCACCAAGGTGGAGATCGTGGTCTGGGGCGTGCCGCTGCTGATCATTGCCGGCCTGGCCGTGATCGTGTGGAAGTCGACCCACGAACTGGACCCGTACAAGCCGCTGGACGTGGCCGGTGAGCCGCTGCACGTGGACGTGATCGCCACCGACTGGAAATGGGTGTTCGTATACCCGGACCTGGGCATCGCCACGGTCAACCAGCTCAACTTCCCGGCCAACCGCCCGCTGGCGTTCAACATCACCTCCAACTCGACGATGAATACCTTCTTCATCCCGCAGCTGGGTGGGCAGATCTACGCGATGGCCGGCATGCGCACGCAGCTGCACCTGATCGCCAACGAGCCCGGCCAGTTCCGTGGCATGTCCGGCAACTACAGCGGGCATGGCTTCTCGAACATGAAGTTCATTGCCACCGCCAGCAGCAACGAGGAGTTCGAGCGCTGGGTGGCCGAGGTACGCAGCGCACCACAGGCGCTGGACTTCAACCAGTTCAAGGCGCTGGCCGCACCGTCGAAGAACGCGCCGGTGCAGCACTTCTCCAGCGTCGAACCGCTGCTGTTCAAGAAGGTCATCGACCAGTTCATCGGCGTCGGTGAGAACACCGCTGCTGCGTCCCCGGCGGGTGCTGCCGGTGGTGCCCAGGTTTCCCAGGAGTAACGAACATGTTGGGTAAATTGACGTGGGAGGCCGTGCCGCTGCACGAGCCGATCGTCGTGGTCACGCTGGCGGCCATGGTGCTGGGTGGCCTCGCGCTGCTTGGCGCGGTGACGTACTTCAAGCTATGGGGCGTGCTCTGGCGCGACTGGTTCACCACCGTGGACCACAAGAAGATCGGCATCATGTACGTGGTAGTGGCGCTGGTCATGCTGGTGCGTGGCTTCGCCGACGCGCTGATGATGCGCGCGCAGTTGGCCGCGGCCGGGCCAGGCAGTGATGGCTTCCTGCCACCGGAGCACTACGACCAGATCTTCACCGCGCATGGCGTGATCATGATCTTCTTCGTGGCCACCCCGTTCGTGGTCGGCCTGATGAACATCATCGTGCCGCTGCAGATCGGCGCACGCGACATGGCGTTCCCGTTCCTCAACGCCTTCAGCTTCTGGATCTTCGTGGTTGGCGCTGCGCTGATGATGATCTCGCTGGGCGTTGGCGAGTTCGCCATGACCGGCTGGGTGGCCTATCCGCCGCTGTCGGGCATCGAGTTCAGTCCGGGCGTAGGCGTGGACTACTACATCTGGGCGTTGCAGGCCTCGGGCATCGGCACCTTGCTGACCGGCGTCAACCTGTTCATCACCATCCTGCGCATGCGTGCGCCGGGCATGACCCTGATGAAGATGCCGGTGTTCACCTGGACCGTGCTGGTCACCAGCGTGATCATCATCGCCGCCTTCCCGATCCTGACCGTGGCGCTGGGTGCGCTCACCCTGGACCGCTACCTGGACTTCAACTTCTACACCAACACGTTGGGTGGCAACCCGATGATGTACGTGAACCTGGTGTGGGCCTGGGGCCACCCGGAGGTGTACATCCTGGTGCTGCCGGCGTTCGGCATCTTCTCTGAAGTCACCGCCACGTTCGCGCGCAAGAAGCTGTTCGGCTACAAGTCGATGGTGGGCGCCACGCTGGCGATCGGCATCCTGTCGTTCATCGTCTGGCTGCACCACTTCTTCACCATGGGCTCGGGTGCCAGCGTCAATGCCTTCTTCGGCATCATGACGATGATCATCGCCATCCCCACCGGCGTGAAGATCTTTACCTGGCTGTTCACCATGTACGGCGGCCGCGTCGAGTTCAGCGTACCGATGCTGTGGACCATCGCCTTCCTGGTCACCTTCACCATCGGTGGCATGACCGGCGTGCTGCTGGCCATCCCGGGCGCGGACTTCCTGCTGCACAACAGCCTGTTCCTGGTCGCCCACTTCCATAACACCATCATCGGCGGCGCGCTGTTCGGCTACCTGGCCGGCTTCGCCTACTGGTTCCCGAAGGTGTTCGGCTTCACCCTCAACGAGCGCCTGGGCAAGTGGTCGTTCGCCTGCTGGGTGATCGGCTTCTACCTGGCCTTCATGCCGCTGTACATGCTGGGCTTCATGGGCATGACCCGCCGCATGAACCAGTACGACAACCCGGCGTGGACGCCGTACCTGATCGCCGCCTTCATCGGTGCACTGTTCGTGTTCGCGGGCATCATCCTGATGCTGGTGCAGATCTACGTGAGCGTGCGCGACCGCAAGCGCAACCTCGACCTGACCGGCGACCCGTGGAACGCACGCACGCTGGAATGGGCCACGCCGTCGCCGCCGCCGTTCTACAACTTCGCCGTGGTGCCCAAGGCCGATGAGCTGGATGCCTTCCACGAAGCGAAGAAGCGCGGCCTGCCGCCGCCGCCGAAGACGTACGCCCCGATCCACATGCCGAAGAACACCGGCGTGCCGCTGATCCTCAACATCTGGATCCTGGTGCTGTGCTTCGCCCTGGTCTGGCACATCTGGTGGATGGCCGCAGCCAGCTTCATCGCGATGATCGTGACCCTGATCGTGCGGTCCTACGATGAGGACGTGGATTACTACGTCAGTTCCGAAGAGGTGGCGCGCACCGAAGCGGCCAACCTTGCCAAGCTGAAGGAGGTACGCGCATGAACCTGTTGACCCGCCCGGAGCTGGCCAGCGACACGCAGGCGCACGAGGACCACCACGAGCACGACCATGGCCACGAACAGGGCGGCATGAAGGTGTTCGGCATGTGGGTGTACCTCATGTCCGACCTGGTGCTGTTCGGTTCCCTGTTCGCCTCGTACGCGGTGCTCAGCACCGCCTACGCCGGCGGCCCCACCGGCAAGGACCTGTTCTCGTTGCCGTTCGTGATGGCCGAGACCTTCCTGCTGCTGGTCTCCAGCATCACCTACGGCCAGGCCGTGCTGGCCATGCATCGCCACGACACCTCGGCGGTGTTGCGCTGGCTGGGCGTGACTTTCGTGCTCGGTGCCTCGTTCATCGGCATGGAGATCTACGAGTTCTCGCACCTGATCCACGAAGGCGCGGGCCCGAGCACCAGTGCCTACCTGTCGGCGTTCTTCGCGCTGGTCGCCACCCACGGCCTGCACGTGGCCAGCGGCCTGATCTGGATGGCGGTGGTCATGCACCAGGTCTACCGCCGTGGCCTGACCCCGACCAACATCACCCGCGTGTCGTGCCTGAGCCTGTTCTGGCACTTCCTGGACCTGGTGTGGATCTGCGTCTTCACCTTCGTCTACCTGATCGGAGCCTTCTGACATGGCCCACGTCGAAACCTCGCGCGCCGGCAATGCGCACGGCTCCACCAAGTCCTACCTGATCGGTTTCGTGCTGTGCGCGCTGCTGACCGTGGTGCCGTTCGCACTGGTGATGAATCCGGTGCTGTCGCGGCCGCTCACGCTGTTCCTGCTGGTCGGCTTCGCAGTGGCGCAGATCCTGGTGCAGCTGGTCTATTTCCTGCACATGGACCGCAAGTCCGAAGGTGGCTGGAACCTGGCCAGCTTCGTGTTCACCCTGGTGATCCTGTTCATCGTCGTCGCGTTGTCGGTCTGGATCATCTGGAGCATGCACTACCACATGATGATCAACTGAGCCTGCGAACCGTGAAAGGCATTGCGTTCCCCCATCGTGGCCTGCGCCTGGCCGCAGGCCTGCTGCTCGGCCTGCTGGCCGGCTGCAGCGCGCAGTCGCGCATGGACTTCTATGCGAAGGACATCGCCTGCGAAGAACTTGGCCAGCAGTGGTCGATGCCCGACAGCCACGGCACCGTGCGTGGCCCCAACGACCTGCAGGGGCAGGTGACCTATCTGTTCTTCGGCTTCACCAGCTGCCCGGACGTGTGCCCGACCACGATGGTCGAGCTGAGCCAGGTCAAGCACCTGATGGGCAAGGATGCCGATCAGCTGCAGGTGGTGTTCGTCAGCGTCGACCCGGCCCGCGACACGCCCGAGGTCGCGCGCACCTATGTGGAAGCGTTCGATCCCAAGGCAATCGCGCTGGTTGGCAACGATGCGCAGCTGGCCGCGATGGCCAGCGACTTCAAGGCGTTCTACCAGAAAGAGCCCGGCCAGGTACCGGATACCTACACCATGAGCCACATTGCCGGTGGCTACGTGTTCGACCGCCAGGGCCGCCTGCGCCTGTTCGCGCCGTACGGCATGCCGGTGGAAAAGCTGTTCTCGGACGTGCAGCGCCTGCTGCTCGAGCCCGGCCACCCGGCCGCCGGCAACGACGCGCTGGCCAGCTGCCACCTCAAGCACAGCGGCACACTGGCCGCGCGGTAACGCCGGTGGGTGCCAACCTTGGTTGGCACGTCCGAATCTGCTCCTGGTAGATGCCAGCCTTGGTTGGCACAGCTGTAGAGCCGAGCCCATGCTCGGCGCCGCGCGCACCGCGCCTGCGGCACCCCGTAGACAGCAGCCGAGCATCGGCTCGGCTCTACACGCGCACGGCCCCGGCAGGTGTCGACCGTTGGTCGGCACACCCCCACACCAATCCCCGGCCGGCCAGGAGAGCCAGCCGGCCGGGGCACCGCTCAACGCCTTACTTGGTCTCTTCCCACTGCACCACGTCCGGCTCGGTGGCGCGGATACCGGCGGTGGACAGCAGCCTGGTGGTCGCATCCAGTGCCGCGTTCACCGACGGGTACTCCACGATGGCCTGGCCCGAAGCCTTCGATACCTTCACCACGGTGCCACCGGTGGCCGTAGCCGCGCGCTGGGCCGATGCTGCATCGGTGAAGAACACCTTGACCCGCGAGGTCGCCACCACCGGCGCTCCGTCACGGGAGACCGCCGCCGCGAACTTGCCGGCACCGGCATCAGCAGGCGCCGCCGCGGCGCCATCCAGCGAACGCTTGGTACGCGAGCTGGTGGTCGCCGCCGCCTGCGGGGTGATCGTGAACTGGCCGCCGCTGGCCTGCTTTACCGTTGCCGAGGGCGACAGCTGGAAACGCGTGCCGCCCACATCGAACGAGCGGCCGGTAGCGGACGCCTTCAGTTCCTGCGCATCCACGGTCGACAGGGTCCTGGCCGGAGGGGTCTGTCCCGAGCTCTGTGCCCAGGCAGGGGAGGTCATCGCCGCGAAGGCGAGCGTGCTCAACAGAATGGTGGTCTTCATCATCAGTGCCCCAGAACGCGGATCTTGAAGAATTCGAGGTTGCCACGCGATGCAGCGGTCGCGGCCTGCCCCATGTCGGTCACTTCCAGCGTCCAGGTGCCCGTGGCGTTCTCATCCAGGAAGGCATTGCTGGACAGCAGGTCCCAGCTGGTGAAGTTGCTCTGCGCGCCACCCGTGCCCGAACCGATCGCGGTGAACGCCGGTTGCACCACGCTGCGGGTACCGCTGGGTGACACCAGCACGAACTGCAGCTGGCGCGTGTTGCGGTGGTTGACCCGGAAGCCCAGCTGCACGCTTTCGATGTTGCGCGCGCCGTTGGCCAACTGGAAGGTCAGGCGTGCAGCGGCGGCCGAGGTGTTGCCGATGGCCACGGTACGCGTGGTGTTGCGCCAGCCGCTGTCGACCAGCGCACCGAGCGACTGGAAGTTCTCGGCCACCTGCACCGCGCGTGCAGCGTTGACCACGCCGAAGCCATACCAGTTGCTGTAGGCACGGCCGGCAGCATTCACCGTCCAGCCCGGCACCAGCGTGCGCCCGTCGGCCAGCGTCACCGCCGGCTGGTTCGGGTGGTTGCGGGTGGCGGTGGTGGCCAGGATGTACTTCACATCGCGATAGGACAGGTTCGGATTGGCTTCCAGCACCAGTGCCGCCACGCCCGAGACCATCGGCGCTGACGCCGAGGTGCCGTTCATCTTGGCGGTGTAGTTGCAGGTGCTGTCGATGGCCGACAGGTTGCTGTCCAGCGTGTTCTGGCGGTTGGTGTTCTTGTTGCTGCCCTGCGCGCATCCGGTCACGTCGGTGGTGACGATGGCCGGGTCGTACGCGCGTGCCACCAGGCCGGGGGCGTACTGGGCCTGCAGGCCGTATTCGCCGCCGAAGGCCGACACCCACAGCGCCGAGCCGGTGGAGGAATACGACGAGCGCACGCCATCGGCACGCACCGCGCCTACCGTGATCACGTTGAACAGGTTGTTGCGCGGATCACGGCCAGCCGGCACGCAGCCGGTGTTGCGGTTCTTGGTGTCGGTGGTGCAGACATCCTGGGTCTGGCTGATCGAGGCATTGTTGAAGTTGTTGCCCGCCGACTTCACGTAGATGCCGCCGCGGCCACCGCGCGTACCCGACAGTGCCTGCTCATACGAACGAATCGTGTTTTCGCTGTACGCCAGCGGCAGGTTCGGATTGCCCGGGCCGGCGCCCCAGCTGTTGTTGAACACCTGCACGTCGGCCGACTCCGCGCCGTCCCACCAGGCGTACTCGATGTTGCTCTGCTGGTTGCCCAGGGCTGAGCGCGAAATCGGGTTGAAGCCCTTCAGCGTCGCCGCCGGCGCCACACCGCGTACGCCCAGGTTGTTGGCGCCCACCGCGCCAGCAATGCCGCCGACCATGGTGCCGTGGTTGTCGACATCCGGGTTGGTCGGGGTGGGGTTGTTCGAGCCGTTGGTGAAGTTCTTGCCGGCCACCGCCGCCACGTTGGCCGCCAGGTCCGGATGCGCGATCTGCAGGCCATCATCGACGATGGCGATGGTGACACCCTGGCCACGGATGCCGTTGCGGAACAGGCCATCCACGTTCAGGTCGTTGCCGGCCACCGGCAGGGTGTCGGCCGGGACGGTCTGCCCGGTGTTGAGCAGGTGCCACTGGATACCCGCCAGCGGATCGGCCTGTTGGGCCTGCGCGGTGGCGGCCAGGCTGCCCAGCATCAGGGCAGTGGCAAGGGCCAGGCGCGCAGAGCGCGGTGGCGCGGAGCGTTGCGTGTGTCGCTTCATACACGAATCCTTCTGTTGTGAATCGGCATGGCAGGACGGCGGGGCGGAACTGCCCCATCGCAACGAGCCAAACGCGACACAACGGAGAACCCCCTACCTCTTCACATCCGCAATGTGCGAATGTGCCAATTGCGTCACAAACGCTTAGTACGTCAGGTTATGACAGGGCATTCGAATGCCTTCACGCCATCTTCGCGCGTCTGCTTCGAGGGCCGGAAACGTGGTAATCACATGCAGATGAAGACACGCATGAAGAATGGACGCCAGCGTGCACGTGCGCGCGCAGACCAGACCCCGCTCTCGGTTGCCGCCATCCGCAAGGTGGTGCTGTCCGTGCATACGCGCAGCCACGACTATGGCGACGATGCCGATATCGCCGAGTTGCTGCCCGAGCTGGCCGCATTCGGCATCACCACGGTGAAACCGCTGCGGCTGTTGATGAAGAGGCACCGGCGCGCGCTGCTGCAGGAGGAACGGATCGTCATGCGCCGCGCAGAGACGCTGCATCTGCGCACCGAGTGGCGGCTCGGTGGCATAGACGTGCATGCCAACACCAGCCGCTACGCCATCGGCGGCCTGGTCCGCACCAGCATGGAACACGAATTCGGCTTCGAGACGATGCTGCCCTTCCACGAGGTGCGCGAGGACGAATCCGCGTAGCGGGGTGCCTGCGCGGTGGGTGTGGCAGCCCCGCCGGGTATCATCGCGCGCCCTCACATCGCGCTGTGCTACTACAGCCCGTGCACCCTTCCGCATCGGAGCACGATGATGGTCAACCCTCTGGCCCAGGCCCATCGCGGCCTCGGCACCACGCTGTTCAGCCTGTTGAACCCGATACCCTTCGGCTTCTTCGTCGGTGCACTGATCTTCGACGCTATCTACCTCAACAGCGCCGAGGTGATGTGGGGAAAGGCCGCCGCTTGGCTGATCACCTTCGGCCTGCTGATCGCCATCCTTCCGCGCCTGATCAACCTGTTCGCGGTCTGGCGCCGCAACGGCACGGCTACCCGTATCGACCGCATCGACTTCTTCCTCAACCTGGTCGCGGTGGTGCTGGCCATCTGGAACGCCTTCGTGCACAGCCGCGATGCGTATGCCGTTGCAGTGCCAGGCACGATCCTGTCGGCGCTGACCGTGGCCCTGATCGCCTTGGGCCTGATCCTGCTGTCACTGCAGCCGCCGGTGCTGCAGGGAGGTCGTCATGGCTAAGCACATCCTGCCCACCGTCGCCGCCTTGGCATTGGCCGCCGCCCTGTCGGCCTGCGCCGGCAAGGCCGAGTACCATCCGGCCGACCAGTCGGGCCCGCAGCCGCCGCTGCCCAAGCCGGCCAACTTCCTGATGCCGCCGATGCAGGTACCCAAGGGTGTGGGCTGGGCCGACGGCCAGGCCCCCACGGTGGCCGAAGGCCTGAAGATCGAGCGCATCGCCGCCAACCTGCAGCACCCGCGCCGGCTGCTGACCCTGCCCAACGGCGATGTACTGGTGGTGGAAGGCAATGGCCCCGGCGAAGAGCCGGTCACCACACCCAAGCAGTGGATCGCCGGCAAGGTGAAGGCGCGCTCGGGCAAGGCCGGCAAGGGCGGCAACCGCGTCACGCTGCTGCGCCGCTCGCCAGGCACGAACACCTGGACCCAGCACGTCTACATCGAAGGCCTGCACTCGCCGTTCGGCATCCAGCTGATCGGTGACACGCTGTATGTGGCCAACACCGGCAACATCATGCAGTACCACTACGTGCCCGGCGAAACCCGCATGTCCGACAAGGGCCGCGAGTTCACCGACCTGCCCAGCACCATCAACCACCACTGGACCAAGGAACTGCTGGCCAGCCGCGATGGCAGCAAGCTGTACGTGGGCGTCGGCTCCAACAGCAACATTACTGAAAATGGCCTGGCCGTCGAATACCGCCGCGCGGTCGTGCTGGAGGTGGACGTAGCTACCCGTGGCAGCCGCATCTTTGCGTCGGGCATCCGCAACCCGACCGGGCTGGACTGGGAGCCGAGCACTGGCCAGCTGTGGGCCGTGGCCAACGAGCGTGATGAGATCGGTGCCGACCTGGTGCCGGATTACCTCACCTCGGTGAAGGAAGATGGCTTCTACGGCTGGCCCTACAGCTACTACGGCCAGCACGTGGACGAGCGCGTGCAGCCGCAGCGGCCGGACCTGGTGGCCAAGGCGATCGTGCCGGACTATGCCATCGGCTCGCACGTGGCACCGCTGGGCCTGTTGTTCTACACCGGCCAGGCACTGCCGGCGCAGTACCACGGCGGCGCCTTCATCGGCGAGCACGGCAGCTGGGACCGCTCGCCACTGAGTGGCTACGAAGTGGTCTACGTACCGTTCAAGGACGGCAAGCCGACCGGGCGGCCGCAGACCGTGGTCAGCGGCTTCACTTCGAAGGACGAGAAGACCCTGATGGGCGCACCGGTCGGCATGGCCATGGATGCCGAGGGCGCGCTGCTGGTGGCCGACGACGTGGGCGACGTGGTGTGGCGGGTCTCAGCCAAGTAGCTGTGTAGCGTTGAGCCATGGCCGAAGGACATCCGGTAGAGTCGACTGTCAGTCGACTCGCGCGCGCAGCGCGTGCTTTTCCTGTGAGCAGCGAAGAGCAGTCGACTAACAGTCGACTAACAGTCGACTCTACCCTGTCGACTCCACCCCGTCGGCTCAACCACCGGGTTCAGCGTGCCCGGAACCCGCTGAACACCGACTCGGCGGCAAATCCCACGCCGCCCAGCAGCACGCCGAAATACACCACCGTGGCCACCACGAAGCCGTAGCCGGCTGCCACCGCCGCACCATCGCGCTGGATGAAGCCAATCGCAAACGACATCAGCGCCAACGCCGGCAGCGTGTTGCTGAAGGGAATCGGCCCAGCCGGCGCCATCAACAGCAGGGTCGCAAACACCAGCACCAGGTTGTTGAGGCGCATCATCTTCTTCGAGCGCACCATCACCGCCAGCCGCATCGGCCGCGACAGCCGCTCCATGCGGTGCACCCACTTCAGTGCACGGCCCAGGTTGGCCTTCAGCTTGTCGGTGGCGATCTCGCGGCGCGCCAGCTTCTGCGGCACCCACAGCGGGCGGTTGCGCACCCGGCTCAGGCCGATCAGCAGGATCGAGGCGCCAAACACCGTGCTCAGCCCGGGAATCGACACCGGAATGATGAAGATGGCCGAGAGCAGGATCACGACCAGCAGCAGGCCCTCATCGCCCAGCGCGCTGAGCAGGGTGCCGACGCTCACCTGGTCGCCGGGCAGCTCGTCGATCATCTGCTCGATCTGCTGGGCCAGGGGCGCGCTGTCGTTGGTTTCGGGGGCACGGTAGGTCATGCGTCGCAAGGTTCTCCAGGGAAGGGCGGTCAGCGGGCCGTCCTGCGGTGGGGGACGCACAGGCTCCTGCAGTATCCCGGCCAACGTGGGCAAAGAGGTGAACCGGGCATGAGGGGGTAAACTGGCGTGCCCCGCACGAGTTGAACGCAATGGACATGGGCCGCAGGCAATCGACCATCGAACTGGTCGCCATCGACATGGATGGCACGCTGCTGGACCCGTCGCACCAGCTCACCCCCCGCGCCAGGAAGGCCATCGCGCAGGCGCGCGCACTAGGCGTGCACATCGTGCTGACCAGTGGCCGCCCGGTTCCCGGCCTGGCGCCGTACCTGCACGATCTGGGCATCACCGGCAACGACGACTACTGCATCGCCTGCAATGGCGGCCTGGTGCAGCGCATCGGCACGCGCGAAACCGTGGTCGAGTATCCGCTCAGCTTCGACGACTTCCTGTTCTGCGAGCAGGTCGCCCGCGACCTGGGCGTGCACTTCCAGGCGCTGGACAGCCAGCGCATGTACACGCCCAACCAGGACATCAGCTACTACACCGTGGCCGACTCGCATCTTTCGCGGATGCCGCTGTCGTATCGCCGCGTGGAAGACATGGACCCATCGATGTCCTTCATCAAGCTGATGATGATCGACGAACCCGAGGTGCTGGACGCTGCCATCGCGCGCCTGCCCAGCGCGATGACCGAGCGCTTCGCGGTATTGAAGAGCGCGCCGTTCTTCCTGGAAGTGTTCGACCACCGCGCGGGCAAGGGGCCGAGCCTTCAGAAGCTGGCCGAGCACCTGGGCATTGAGCGGGCCAACGTGATGGCCATCGGCGACCAGGAGAACGACCTGACCATGCTGCAGTATGCCGGCACCAGCGTGGCCATGGGCAATGCCATCGACGCGGTGAAGGCGGTGGCGCGGTTTGAGACCAGCAGCAATGCCGATGAAGGCGTGGCGCGCGCGATCGAGCGTTTCGTCCTGCAGTAACCGCGCGTCCCTATGCTCTGGTAGCTGCCAACCTTGGTTGGCACACACAATCGGCAAGCGCCGACCAAGGTCGGCCTCTACCAGGCCCCATTCGCCCCGGCAGGTGCCAACCTTGGTTGGCACACGCAGGCGGCCAGCGCCGACCAGGCTCGGCCTCTACCAGGCCCCATTCGCCCCGGCAGGTGCCAACCTTGGTTGGCACACGCAGGCGGCCAGCGCCGACCAGGGTTGGCCTCTACCAAGCCCCATTCGCCCCGGTAGCTGCCAACCTTGGTTGGCACGCGCAGACGGCAAGCGCCGACCAAGGTCGGCCTCTACCAGGCCCCATTCGCCCCGGTAGGTGCCAACCTTGGTTGGCACACGCAGGCGGCCAGCGCCGACCTGGGTCTATACCCACGTATAGCCCACCCATCCCCACCGCCATCGGCGCTGTACCACCGCGCAATGGCGTATGCGGCAGCGCGATGCAAGAATTTCGCACGTCGAAATCACGCCATCGAATCCTGCGGCAGATGATCGTCTTCCTCTGCTGACCGGCGCGCACCGCGCCGTCGCTCTCTCAACCCAATCGCACCGCCAGCCAGGGCGCCGACACCGGCGCTGCAACGCGCTGGGCGTGCGCCTGCGCGGCTCTCTCCCTGCACCCTGGATCTACTGCCATGAACACCCCACCCACGACGCGCCTCGCCCTGGCCATCATCGCGGCCACCACTGCACCTGCCTACGCCGCAGACACGCACGACGCCGCGCTCGACACACCCACCACGCTCAACGCCCTGCAGGTCATCGCCACGCCGCGCGGCGCGGCCGTGGCACCGACCCAGGTGGTCGGTCCCAACCGCTACATCATCAAGGCCGAAGACCTCGACGCGATGGTCACCGGCAACAACGGCCTGGCCATGCTGAAGCAGGTGCCGGGCGCGAGCTATACCGCCACCGATGGGCTGGGCCTGGATATCTCCGCCACCAGCCTGTTCGTGCGCGGCTTCCGCATGAACGAAATGGGCATCACCTTCGAAGGCGTGCCGCTGAACGACAACGGCTTCCTTTCGCTCACCGGCACCAGCGTGGTGAACGTGGGCGTGCCCGATGGCATCGGCGCGATCACGGTCAGCCCCGGTGGCGCACCGGTCAGCGTGTTCTCCAGCAGCGTCAACGGCGGCAGCCTGGAATACCGCCTGCGCGACCTGCAGGACACGCCCAGCCTGCGCGTGAAGCAGGGCGTGGGCAGCAACAGCACGCTGGTCACCACCGTATCCGGGCAGACCGGCCAGCTCGGTGAGCATGGCCCGAAAGTGCTGGTCGACCTGCAGCGCGTGTCCGCCGACAAGTACCAGGGCGAGGGCACGCAGAACTTCCTGCGCGGCGACCTGAAGCTGCAGCAGGACGTCGCCTGGGGCGATGTCACCGTGTTCCTGTCCGACAGCAAGGCCAAGGTCTGGGGTTACAACAACATTTCCTTCGACATGATCAGCAAGCTGGGCTGGAAGGCCGACATCTTCTACCCGGACTACGCCTGGGCGTACTACGTGGCCTCGCCGGAGAACGCAGACAAATCCTGCGGCGCCTATACCTGTGGTGAACTGTCCGGGCTTATTCCCTACGACACCGGCCAGAGCACGCGTGACCGCGTGTCCTCGATCAACCACCGCTTCCAGATCAGTCCGGCGCTGAGCGGCAACGTGCAGCTGTACAACGCCAACAGCCACACCCAGGCCACGCTGACCGACCCGAACGTGCCGTCGCCCAACGGCGCGCCGTTCTCCGAACAGGTGCAGACCCCGCGCCTCAACCGGCTGGGCGGCATGCTCAATCTGCAGTTCGAGACCGGCGCGCACACCTTCACCGCCGGTTTCTGGCAGGAGAAGAGCAAGGCCGCGGCCAAGACCGAGTGGTACCAGCAGCCGCTGCTGGGCGAGGGCCCGCCGCTGAAGGCCACCGGTCCGTTCGATGTGTACGGCCCCGCGTTCAAGACCGACAACGCATCGAGTTGGGTGACCCGCTCGCGCCAGTTCTACCTGCAGGACGACATCGTGTTGAACGACACGCTGAAGCTGGGCGTTGGTTTCAAGGCCGTGGACTTCCGCACCAGCGGTGGCGGCCTCGGTGATGCCAAGGACCGGCCGGTGAACGGCACGCTGCGCGCGAAGAGCAACTTCCTGCCGCATGTCTCGCTGTTCTGGAGCCCGACCGAATCCACCGATGCCTTCATCGACCTGGCCAATACCATGAACGGCTACCGCGTGGCCCAGCGCGGCAACATCGGCTACACCGCCTCGGCGTGGACCATCACCGACCAGGAGGAGTTCGACCGCGTGGCCGGCACGCTGCGGCCGGAGAAGAACTGGAACCTCACCGTGGGCGCATCGCATCGCTTCGACCGGCTGACGATCACCGGCGATGTGTTCTACAACGACATCCGCAACCGCCTGCTGTCGGCCGCCATCGGTACCCAGTTCGCGCAGATCAACACCGTGCGGCTGATGCCGAAGATGCACATGATCGGCGCTGACCTTGGCATCACCGCCGACCTGAGCGACCACCTGCAGTTCTACCAGGGCGTGGCCGTGGCCCGTTCCTACTACGACAGTGACTTCGTGGTGGGCGACACGGTGTACCCGATCAAGGGCAACGCGCAGCCGGGCTACCCGCAGATCTCGCTGGTCAGCGACCTGTCGGCGCACTTCGGTGACTGGCGTTTGGGGGCCACCAGTACCTCGTACCTGCGCCAGCCCTTCACCTACGAGAACGACATCCGCGTGCCGACGTTCTGGCAGGTCAACACCTATGCCGCCTACCGCTTCGGTGCCGACAGCGCCGTGCCCGGCCTGGAGCTGCGGCTGGACGTGAGCAACCTGTTCAACCGCCACAACATCGGCACCGCCACTATCGCCGGCTCGTCGTTCTCGGGGGATTACCAGACCCTGCAGCGCAGCGCGCCACGGCAGCTGATGTTCAGTACCTCGATGGCGTTCTGAGACGATGAGGGTGGGGTCAGAGCCCTTTGCTGCGCAAAGGGATCCGACCCCGCAGCCACCCCGTGATCGGGGTCAGATCCCTTTGCGCAGCAAAGGGCTCTGACCCCCAAAACCCGCCCGGAAGCCCGCCTTGCGCAAACAACAGGGGTTTTCTGGCAGCGACGCAAGGTTCCCACAATGTTGCTGGGTCATCCTGTTGGCATGGCACAGCACAACCCGCGAACCCCGTTGTTCGGCATCCGGGGCCCAGGACGGCCCCGGCAGGCTCTGTCCGTGGCGCCGGCGATCGATCTGCAGGGCGAGTACCAGTTCTGGCAGGTCTACGAACGCGTGGTCCGCCCGCTGCCCGGCGGTGGGCTGCGCCGGGCCTGGCTGGTGTGCCAGAAGGTGTACCGGGACCGCCTGCGGTTCCCGCATGACACCCGTGAAGCCGCGCTGGCGCGTGTGCTTTTCGGCAGCAACAGCACGCCCGAGCGCGCAGCCGAACTGCAGGACCTCTTCGGCCTTGTCAGCCGCCGCATGGCGTCCGTTGCCGTCCGGCGACAGGCGCCCATCCCGGGAAAGTGAATCACTGGCCAGGAATCGACACGCGTTGATGGCTTTCTCTTGGTCCGCCTGCTTTTGGCCTATTCTGGGGTGGGCTGGTAAAGACGGGAAACGATGGAAATCAGACGATCTGCACGCCTTGTGATCGTTGCTGAGGATGCGGTGCTGCTGTTCCGATATCACGATGAACACCACGCTCCCTTCTGGGCTACACCGGGTGGGGAGCTTCTGCCCGGGGAGGGATATGCGGACGCCGCACGGCGTGAGCTCAGGGAGGAGACCGGATTGGATCTGCCGATAGGCGTGCGGCTGGAAAAGCGCGATGCCGTCTACGCGGTCGCCCGATCAACGCCCGCGCGATGGCTGGAAGAGTATTTTCTGGTCCGCAGCCCCAACCAGCCCGACATCCAGCGTGACGGGTGGACGGAGGAGGAAAATGCCACGATCAGGGCGTGGAAATGGTGGCGCGTAGAAGAGATGAGAGAACAGCCTGCTTCCCTGTTCAAGCCGGAATGGCTGCCGGATCTTTTTGAACGTGTGCCCGCATGACGCGGCCTGATTCTGCCCGCTGCGATTACGTGCTCGCCTTCCCCCGGTCCAGCTGCCGGTAGCCAATGGCCTCGGCCAGATGCGCCGTCTGGATCGTTTCGCAACCCGCCAGATCGGCAATCGTGCGCGCCACCCGCAGAATCCGGTGCATCGCCCGCGCCGACAGCTGCAGGCGCTCGATGGCCTGTTCCAGCATGTCCTGATCTGCCTCGCTCAGTCGGGTACAGGCCCGCAGTGCCGCCGGCGGCAGATGCGCGTTGAGCCCGCCACGCACCTGCTGCTTGGCATGGGCGGCTTCCACCCGTGCACGTACCGCCGCACTGGGCTCCCCCAGCGGCGTGCTCTCCCGCAACTCCACTGCGTCCATACGGGCCACACTGATATGCAGGTCGATACGGTCCAGCAACGGACCAGACACCCGCGCACGGTAACGGTTGATACGCTCGTCGCTGCACAGGCAGCGGTTGCTGCGGTCACCGGCCCAGCCGCAGGGGCAGGGATTCATCGCCGCCACCAGCTGGAACCGCGCCGGATATTGCACGCTGCGTGCCGCGCGGGCGATGCGGATGTGGCCGGATTCCAGCGGCTCGCGCAGGGTCTCCAGCGCGCTGCGGTTCCACTCTGGAAGCTCATCAAGGAAAAGGACACCGTGATGGGCCAGCGAGATCTCACCGGGGCAGGGTGGATTGCCGCCGCCTACCAATGCCGCCGCGCTCGCACTGTGGTGCGGTGCCCGGAAGGGCCGCTGCCGCCATCGTCTGGGGTCCAGCCCTTCGCCACTCACCGAGGCAATCGCGGCCAGCTGCAACGCCTCGGCTT
This sequence comes from Stenotrophomonas sp., assembly GCF_059505245.1. Taxonomy (NCBI): domain Bacteria; kingdom Pseudomonadati; phylum Pseudomonadota; class Gammaproteobacteria; order Lysobacterales; family Lysobacteraceae; genus Stenotrophomonas; species Stenotrophomonas sp. The sequence continues at coordinate 152,559 of NZ_JCACKF010000002.1, read as the reverse complement.
CCTCGGTATCCGGCAACAGGCTGGGCAGGCGCGAAGCCAACAGCGTCTTGCCGCAGCCAGGGCTGCCGATCAGCAGAAGGTGATGACCCCCCGCTGCGGCAACCTCCAACGCGCGCCGTGCATGCGCCTGCCCCCGCACGTCGGCCAGATCCGGAAGCGGCAACGGCGTCGTGTCTACGCGCTCTACTGGCGGCAGCAGGCGTGGGTTCCCCAACCCAGCGCAGCACTCCAGCAACGTACGCGCTACCCGCACATCAGCATGCTCGGCCAACGCAGCCTCAGCGGCATTCCCCGGAGGCACCACCAGAATGCGCCCGGCGTCTGCCGCCGCAATCGCCGCCGGCAGCGCTCCGGCCACCGGCCGCAGCTCGCCAGTCAGCCCCAGCTCGCCCAGGAACTCGTATTGCAGCAGCGACTGCGGATCGACCTGGCCACTCGCGGCAAGAATGCCCAGCGCGATGGCCAGGTCGTAGCGCCCACCTTCCTTGGGCAGGTCGGCAGGCGCGAGGTTGAGCGTGATGCGCCGCTGCGGAAAGTCGAAGCGTGCACAGAGCAGGGCGGCACGCACGCGCTCGCGGGACTCGCGCACGCTGGTCTCGGCCAGGCCGACAATCTGGGTGGCGGGCAGGCCGCCAGAGAGGTGCACTTCCACCCGCACCAGCGGGGCATCGACCCCGGCGCGGGCACGGCTGTGGACCAGCGCCAGGCTCATGTGTGGATTCCTGCAGAAAGACGCCTGATGGTGCGGCAGGTAATCTGCGTGGGACTATCGGGGTTTGCCGGCAATGCGTCTCGGGGTATTTCTGCCTGCAAAGGGTGCAGCGTGCGCATCGAGGGCAAATGATCTGTGCAGCGCGGCTCTGCGATGGCGGTCTCGCAGGTCTTGCGTCAGACAAGGCGTACTACAGGGCAGTGAAGGAAAGGAGCGAGCTGAAATGCAGTGCATTCGAGTACTGATGGCCCTCTCGCTCGCCATGGGCCTGCCGGGGTGCCGGGATGAGGTGGAGAGTTCAACGTATCCCATTGGCCAGACGGGAGAGACGTGCACAGCCTACAAGGGCTTCGAGCGCCAGCCGCCTGAAGTAGTTGTGGCCGAGCTTGCCAAGCGAGGGTTGGATAGCAGCCGTTTGGTGCATAGGACAGTCTGCGGCCCGATCACAAGTTGGGACATTCTCCCCGCAGGGGCGTCGATCGATCGGATACCTCCGCCAGACGCATATGTAAGCGTCCACCTGCTGGAAGACGGCTCGGTTTCCGTCACTACAGACCGCCCCTGACGTTGGCGCCGCCCTTGATGATCGAGCGGCGGGCGAACAGACAAAAGTACGGATGGGCTCGCAGGCGGGGCGAGTGGCACCCAGGTGGGCTGGAAGGGTGACAACGATGCGACCCTGCGTGCTGAGAGCGGCACCAGGACAGCGGCGGAGTAGACATTGAGCTTTCCACATGTCAGGAGTACCCGGGAAATGTACAGATTCAAGGCCGAAGTCGTTTCCATGGAGGAAGATGACTACTGCATCGTAGTTGGCTTGGCCGACAGCTCGACGAATCCGTCTCGTTACGTGGTATTGCAGAACGCGAAGGCGTATGACGACCAGGACGAAGAGTTGGGCATGGCGCACGCCCATATCGAGGTCGGTGGAGGTCTTGAGCCTTGCTATGGCGGTCTGGTGCATATCTCTCTGCGGCGCATGGAGCTTGAGCTGTCTCTCTCCGAAAGTGCACAGAGGAAGCTTGGGATCACTGGTGGGATTGCAGTGACACTGAAAACGTTGGAAAACGGCAGCAAGCTGAAGGCCGCGTTGCGGAAAATCTGTGTTGCGGAGGGTATTCCGCTTGATCTGAACTCGTCTGGACGGGATTGAGTTCATGCTGTGCCGCACTGCCTGCGAGAGGCGGGCTGAGCGGGGACAAGAGGCAGCAGGTCCGGACAGGCGAATGTGTTCTGGCTCATTTTCAAAGCCGGGGGAGTGACATGAAAGCTGACGAATTTGTATCCGCTATCCAGCGCTATGTGCTTGAATCATCCGTGGGTAGTACGATCTCGAACCTGGCGTATCCACCGGGCCGTCGGGTGGCCCCAGACCTGTTGGCACGGTCCGAATGGTTCAGCAGCTTGTCCGCTGTAGAAGCCGACATGTTGCGAGCCGTTGCCGGTGAAGCTGCCCGTTCGGCGGTCTTCGGGTTTCTGGCGGTGCTTGATGGCACCCGTGTCATCGATTCAGAGAAAGGCACCTTCGAGCTTCACCATGTGGGTCGCGAGAAGCGCCTGGCGAATCCGTCTGGCATCGATCTACACGACCTGCTCGAATAGGTGCGGGATGCGCGCGCAGCACTGACATGGAGCGTGGGACTGATGAAACTGAACTTCGTGGCGGACTGCGACTGGGAGTCGCATGTTGGCAGGATAAAAAGTCATTACGTAGAGCGCTCCGCCACATTCGAGTCCAGGAGCTACGGGAACGAAGTGGCTTCTGTGGCATTGCTTTTCGTGTGTCGAGATCCCGAGCTGGATTTCAAGCGAAGAGTGCAGTTTCGGCGAAAGAAGGCGGAGTTCTATACCGATGTGATGCTTGACCTGCCGACCATCGTTCCGCTCTCGATGAAGGAGAAAATGCGGTATGTCTCCCGCGAATTGCTTGAGCAGTTGGCGGAGCAACTGGGCAGGGTGAAGTTCAAGGACTTCGACCATGCAAGGTTTCTGATGGATCTGAAGGTATGGCTGGAGGACATCGATAGCCGTTACAACGGCCAATCGTCGGGTGCATGGCACTATGCCTCGGGCGAGGCGTCCTAGTCGCTCCGGAAGTCACCGATGCTCACTTGCTGGTCAATTTTCTCAACGGAATGAGGGATCCATTGCAGCGCTATCTTTGTGATCTGGATGTAACAGGCAATCTTTCGGCGGGCCGCGATGTCGAGCAGCTGCTCCCCGATCGATATGAGTTGGATCAGCGTGTGATTCGCTTTGTCTCCATTGAGCAGGCCAATCTGAACGCCTGGAGGGTTCGTCTTTGCGAAGTATTTGACAATGGAGCGCCTGGCTTCATCGATGTGTACGAGTTCGAGGCGGTGGATCCGGATCATCCCTTCGGTACCGAGTGGACGTTTGATTCGGTTGACGGCGCCTTGAGGTTCGCGCGGGGCGTGCTGAGGACCAGTCAGGAGCGCTATGTGAACCAAGGACTGATTCAAGACGAGTACAAGGACCGCTATCATCCGGAGTGGTGATACGCCTCTGGAACGAGTGGGCTATCCGCACATGAGTCAAGAATGCTCTGTGATCATTCTTTCAGATGGATGGACGAAGTTGTCATGAAGACACGCAGATTCATTTTGATTGCGCTGGGTATGTTGCCTGCAGCTGCAGGCTTTCCCGCAGGAAGTCCACGTGTGGACTTTGTATCGAAAGCCTTCCGCGATGGAAGTTTCATCCCGCATGTCTACAGCGAGCGGGATTTCCTGCGCCGCTATGGTGATGGCGAGATGGTCGTGGACGCGGCAGGGCTGATACGGCGTAGATACCTGGATCCCACTACCCGATTGGAGGTGCTGATCACCTCCAACCCTGACGTGGCTCCGCAGTTCCGAACCATTGATGAGATCCGCGTTTCATCGATCAGCGCGGCGCAACCCACTGCAGGTAGAACCGAGAGCCTGCGCGGCATGAAGCTGAAAGGCGTTGCGATGGGTGATCCGGCGTCCGAGGCCATCGGCACAGCACGCAGATATGGCCAGGGGAAGACAGAGCAGGCAACGCTGGGGGACTTCGATGTCGAGCGCACCTGTGGGTTCTCGGAAGGTGGATCGAGCATTTGCTTCTACGTTCGGGATGGGAAAGTGGTTGCGATGGCGCTGGGGTTTGGCCCCTGACCAGTTGCTGTGCCGCATGCGGTGCAGGCACAGCGCAACCGTGAGCGTCAGCCTACGAGGGCACTTCAGCGCTGAGGTAGTTGGTGGAAGCGGCCTGGCGGTTGGCTGGCGCCCCAAGCAGACACCGCTGCTCATCCAGCACCAACCCATTGAAGCGCCCAAACCGTGCCTCAACCCACGAAGGCCCCGCGCTTTCCACCAGCAACCGCCCCGGGCTCTGGTGCAGATCCAGCCAACGCTCGAAGCTGATGCGCAGCCGTTCGATATCCGGCGCCCGCCACCGTGCATCGGCGGGCATGCGGATCAGCACGCGCGAGGGCGCGTTCTCCACCTCCATAACCAGCACGCCCTTGCAGCGGATCTCGAAGGACATTACCCCGGCATAGCGCGCGTGCAGTTCAAAACCCTCGTGGGCCTTCGCGGTCACGAAGCCGAGTGCATCACTGTGCAGCAGGCGGTAATCGGCCGGCCGTAGCTTCTGGTAGGCCCAGACCTGATCGCCCGCTGGCTCGGGCCACTCCACCCACATCGCGCCGATCACCGCGATGCACACCACCGCAGCGGCAAGGCCGTGCTTCTTCATTCGTCACCCCGTGCATAGGTAGAAAGCTCCACGCCATAAGCGCGCTCAGTCCTTGGGTCGCATCCGCTCGTGGATGAAGGCGGTCAGCGCCAGATCGGCCATCACCAGCCCCTCCATCACCCGGTCGCCCACGTACTGCTCAGGCTCGCCGTTCTGGCGCGTGCGCTCGGCCGCCAGCAGGATCTCCTGCACGATGCGCTGGCCGGCGAGTGCGCAGTCGGCGTCGGACAACGCCATCTGCCGGCTACGCAGGTGATGGCGCTCAGGCCACGGCTGGCCATCGGCCGCAGCGCCCGCGCCGATGGCGTGCAGGATGGCGATGAGGCTGTTGGGATCCAGGGCCGGGGCGGCCGAGGGCGCTTCCTGGATCGGGCGCGGGGGCGGGGAGTGCGGCGTGGTCATGACGGGCTCCGTGCATGCAGGCAGAAGCCGCCACCGATAAAGGTGGCGGACAGGGCGTGGCTCGAAAACCGGTTGCTAGACAAAGCCGGCGGGCACGAGGCCCCCACGCCCCGCCCGCCATAGCCGGCAGACGGATTGCCAGCCGGCACCACGCGCGGTGGTGCCGGCTGGCAAGCGCAAACTCACGTCTAGCAATCCGGGTTTTCGAGTCCCGACCACCGATGTACGGTGGCGCAGTAACGATTACCTGCTGTTGTGCGGAATGCCAAGGGGGTGGGGTCAATGCCGCCATATCCCGAGACGCTTTTGGCATTGTCGCATAGGCGGGCGTACTGCGAGAAACCTTGGGGGACAAGGGATCTAGTGCTTATGGGGTTTCGTCGACCGGTTCTTCCGGTGGAAAGCTCGGGACATGGCAAGTGCGACACCGTTCGTCTAGCGACATTGGCGGGACGCCCACAAGGTGAGCCAGAAGGTGCTGTCTACTTGCGAACATCAGATGCGGGCCGGTGCAACGTCAGCTTTTGGTGGCATACGTACAGTGGCATCACTTTGAAATGCTCGTCTGAGCTTCGTGCCTGCTAACGGCAAGATGCCATGAATGTTCCAAACTTTTTCAAGCCGTCACCAAAAATTAGTTTGCCCGAATCGGAACGGATTCGATGTTCCGTAGGCACGTGATGCCAAAGCGGTTGACACACGGTAGTGGGCTGGCCTGTAGTCCACTACCGCATCCCCAACCGAAGCACGCACCGTTCTCAGCCCCCTTACCCTTTGAACTGGTAGCCAAATTCTTGAACTGGTAGCCTAATTCCACCCGTACGTAGCTAGGGACGAAGCCCTAGATTTGTCCAAGAGGGGCGGCACAGTGGCATACGACTACCCAGCTAAGTCCAAGGAAATTCAGCTTCGTCTGATGTCTCTGGGGCTAATGCCGAATCATATGATGATGATCGGTGCATTTGTCACGGTCTACGGACTCTTTGAAACCACATTGGAGCGAGCGCTCTGGAGCTTGAGCGGTGAGAGCATTGAAGGCAAGCGTCCCTTTACAGAGAGGATGAATGCCAGCCAGCAGTTTGAGATGCTGGGCAACGGCAGTTCGATGATCAGTGAGCGTTGCAATGCCGTTCTGGCGGTTGCGGGGCATGCGGCCCGGGACCTCCATGAGTATCGAAACAGTCTGATCCATGGCTATCTGGTGAGCTATGGGCCTGGGACGCCCCCATCCTTCCTGAAGAACCCGCACTGGTATGGTGCCTCAGGCAGGAGTAAGCCTCACGGCGACGCGTCGATTGACGAGCCTTATCAAGAACTGGTTCTGGTAGCGGCTTGGAGTCTGTTTGCGTTGGTTCTAAGTCTCTCGAAGGGGTTACAGGAGCCGGACCTTGAGCAAACAATCTTGGATATGGAGGTTGACATCAAGCGAGCAAGAGACTTTGCCGGTGAGGTGCGTCACCGCGTGGCGTTGGCCAATCACGAGAAGTACTAGAGATAGCTCTTCTCTGCCGCATTGCGCAGGAATCAGTAAATCTCCAATTGGGATCGCGTCCTGCACCCAATCGTTAATGAGGACCTTTTGCTCACCTCTAGTTCGGTGTGGGATGTCGTGGAGGAATTTTGGTCAGATGGCGAGCAGCCCATAACCGGCCTATTATTCTCCCTCGACTATGGACTAGGGCGGCGGACCGCCGCCATCAGAACAAGGAGAGATGAGGGTGTACTTGGCAAAGCTGGCGATCTCAAACTTCCGCAAGATCAATAATGCGGAGCTTCACTTTCAAAGTGGGCTGAATGTTGTGGTGGGCGCGAATAACGCAGGTAAGACAGCCATTGTCGATGCCCTTAGATCGCTTCTTGCTGGCCATGATGAGCCATATCCAAGGCTGGACTGGGACGATATACACCGACCTAAGACGGGCACGCCTAGCGGCGAAATTGTGTTCAAGTACGTGTTCAGGGGCTTAAGCCCGGATGACGAGGCCGACTTCATGGCCGCTTTGCAGCCGATGAAGGATGGGACGCTGGAAGCCCACATTACCATCCGCTTCTCGGACCCAGACAAGGTTGGCCGGCTAAGGGTCAAGCGCTGGTGTGGTGAGAACGAGGATGTTGGCCTCACTGCGGACATGATGGAGAATCTGCGCGGGGTCTACCTGCAACCGCTGCGAGACGCTTCCCAGAGCCTTAGGCCGAGCCGCAACAGCCAGCTGTCTCGACTATTCCAGCTGCTGGTCGATGACGATGGAAAAAGCGATATCAACGAAGCACTGAAGAAGCTGGACGAAGAGCTGAGAAAGCAGGATCCCATCACCAAGACGCATAAGGCCATTTCCGGCCGTCATTTGGAAATGCTTGGCCCTCAGCTAGCTCAGGCTCTGGACATAGGAATTAGTGCTAGCGACTTCCAGCGTCTGGCCGCACGGCTTTCCCTGACCGTAGATTTGTTCGATATCGAGCAGAATGGCTTGGGATTCAATAATCTTATCTTCATGGCCGTCGTTCTCAGCGAACTGACGAAGAATCCTGAGGCCAGCTATCGCGGGTTAATCATTGAAGAGCCGGAGGCGCACTTGCATCCGCAGCTCCAAGCCGTTCTGCTCAGCTACTTTGAAACCATCAAGTCCGTCGGCGGTGAGAAGCCAGTTCAGCTATTTGTTACCAGCCACTCACCCAACTTTGCCAGTATTGCTCATCTAGACAGCCTGACCTGCCTAGTCGATACAGGCGTAAGCGTGGAGACCTTCTTCCCCCGAGACATCACGTTCGCGCCGGGAAAGCGGGAGAAGCTTGAGCGGTACCTTGACGTTACCAGAGCTGAACTCTTCTTCGCTCGCCGGGCAATTTTGGTTGAAGGTGCAGCGGAGCTTGTTCTCGTTAGCGTGCTCGCCGAGAAGTGTGATAGCAAGTTGCGTGAGCACGGAGTAAGCCTGATCAGTGTGGAGGGTCTGAACTTCGACTCGTTCCTCCCATTGTTCGGCGAGAAGGCCCTGAAGATTCCGGTTTCCGTTTTGACAGATGCGGACCCTGCCGGGCTGGTGGAGGAGGACGAGTGTGACACGGGCTCGTCAGAATCTGAGGAGGATGATGCAGCTGATGAGGACGGTGGAACCTCGGAACCTAGCGGAGGTGACCAACCTGCAAAAGCTACGAAGAAGAAAGCTACGCCCGTCTATCCAGCGCTTGGAGATGTGGTCACGTTATCAGCCAACACTAAGAAAATGCTTCTGTCGGAGGACTCCTATCTTCGGGTGTTCCATGGTCTGAAGACACTTGAGTACGACCTGGCGCTATACGAAAACAACCGCAAATGCATGCTCGTTGCGTTGAAGGAGTTGCACCCCAAGATCGCCAAGGACCTAGAGCAAAAGCTAGAAGTGTGCACGAGCGATTCAGACAAGGCGCGCGTACTGTTCAGGGGAATGTTTGAGCGAAAGAATGGCAACGTCCAGAAGGGCCGCTTCGCGCAGGCTCTAGCACAGATCATTGCCAAGGATGCGAGTTTCACAGTCCCTGACTACATCAAGTCCGCAGTTGCGCATGTATGCAAGCCGGTGCAGAGGGGCGCTTCCGAATGAGTGCCGGAAGTCCGTCCATTCAGCAGGCCAGCATCATTGATGCCCCGCTGTCCCCAATGTCCGTGATTGCATGCGCCGGCAGCGGAAAGACCTTCACAGCGGTTCGTAGGCTCGCGCAAATGCGCCGAACCTTAGGAGAGCATCGTGGACGGGTTGCCCTTTTGTCGTTCTCGAACATTGCCGTAGATACTTTTAGGCGCGAGTATGCGGCCATCGCCAATGGTCCGCTAAGGATTCCGGGCCACCAACGCGTTGAGATTGATACGCTCGATGGGTTTATCACAACCAATGTCTTGCGCCCTCATGCATATCGAACCATGGGATGCAACACGACGCCCTTCATCTTGTCAGGCCACGAAGCATTCCTTAGTTCGGCGAAGTATCAGTTCTGGGCTGAGCCAAAGGATGGGCGTAAGTATCCTGTTAGCGGAAGTGATCTCCACAACGTAGGCGTATATTTCGCCGGTGATGAATTGCAGTTCCGTCTAAGGTCTTCAGGCGGGCTGACGCACATCAGCGCTGGTGTGGAAGCATTTTTAAACCTTGGAAAGATTGGTGCATGTACGTATGAATTGGCACGTCTTTGGAGCTATTACACACTCGACGAACAGAGGGACGTTCTGAGGGTGTTGGCGAATCGATATCCACACATTTTGATCGATGAGGCTCAGGACATTGGCTTCCTTCACCAAAAGATCATTGAGCAGATGATCGAGGCAGGGTCTCAGGTCTCGCTCATCGGCGATCCCAATCAGGGTATATATGAGTTCATGGGGGCCACGGGCTCATTTTTGAGCGAATACCATCTCGCTTCGGGCGTTAAAGCTGCAGCGCTGACCCGTAACTATCGCTCTGTACCGGCTGTGCTGGATCTTGCCAACGCACTCTCTTTACGTACGGATGATCCGGACAGATCAGCCCCCAACTCGCTTCATGGTGCGTACTTCGTGCCATACAAAACAGCAAATAGAAGGGGGGTACTAACCGCCTTCCAGACGAGACTGGTATCGGCCGGGCTCGATCCTGCTCGTTCGGCGGTGCTGTGCCGCTCCCGAAAGTCTGTCAACGAGCTCGTAGGCAATGATGGTGCACCTGGTGCTGGAACAGTCAAGATATTTGCTCAAGCGGCGATCCTGAGGGATCTTCACTCCGACTTTGTCGGTGCCTTCAAAGAGGTGGTCAGGGCGGTAATCGGATTGACAGAAAATGCTGACAGACGCCTTGCAGCACAGCTTACCCAACCGACGAAGTATCCAGAACAGCGAACGCTGCGTCGTTTGCTATGGGCTTTCACTCGCAATCCTTCGGACGGCTTGCCTGGTGCATCGCTTCGGGCGGACAGCGAGTGGCAACCGGAGTTGGTGAAACGAGTGAGATTGCTGATGGAGCGCTTGAGAACAGAACACGGGCTAACCCACGACGCGCGCTCCCTTGGGGCAAGGCTCTCAAAGAGAGGCCTCACGAACGATGTCTTGATCGGCCCGCCAGATCTTGTAGATGATGAGCCTTTGCGCGTTAGGATCGACACCGTGCACCAGGTGAAGGGAGAGAGTTTGGATGCCGTGCTATACCTTGCCACCAAGGCGCACGTTACCGCGCTTCTTGACGGTGTCTCCACAGAGGATGGGCGAATCGGATACGTTGCCATTACTCGTGCTAAGGACTTGTTTTGGTTGGGGGTCCCAGACAGTGCTCTTAAGGTGCTTCGCGCCAAACTTCTGGAAATAGGCTTCAAAGACGCCACTTCCTCTGTGCCCTAAGTGGGTCGATACCGGCGAACAAGCAATTGGACACACGCATGCAGGTGATCGTGATCTCTTAGTACCTTTCGAGTGCCAACGTACTCCACCTGCTTCCCGTCATTCCCTGGGTGAGCGTGCGGCCTCCCAACTGAGAGGAATTCGGGCGTAAACCTAAGCCAAAAGTCGGTTGAGGTCATGGTGCTTCTTCGAACACCGGGCCTCTACACCGAGTGGGAGCTCAATTGATTACCTCCGTTCCTGGCCGAAAGCGGACATCGTTCGACGACCTGCTGCATTGATCTTCCGTCAGCCAAAGCACGAGTCTCTCTTTCCCTCAGTTGATAATCTCCCCACTCCCCGAAGCAACAAACGCCTTCAACTGCCGAACGAACTCCGCGTCGTGGAGCTCCCACTCCACAATCTCCCCAACCACCCGCAACGGCTGCGCACTCCGATACGACCGCGTCGGGTTCCCGGGAAACTTCTTGTTGGTCACATTCGGATCGTCTTCAAACGGCCCGGTCGGCTCCACCACATACACGCGCGGTCGCCCTTCACCGCGGGCCATCTCCGCAGCCAACCCGGCGCCCTTGGCAATCGTGGTGAAGTAGATGTGGTTCATCACCACGCTGTCGCGATAGTTGGAGCGGAAGCCCGCGCTCAGCAAGTCGCCCACGGCCAGGTCAGCGCGGGTGCCGTGATAGAACGGCCCAGCCACCTGGTCGCAGGTGTCATGCGAAACGGGTGTCCAGTCGGTGTCCTGTGCCATTGCTGCTGCCCCTCTCTGTGCTGCCGGATCGACAGGCCGGCGAGTCTAGGGCGCCCGGTGGGCCTTGCTGCAAGGCCCCATCCGGGAAATAATCTGTAAACGGGAGGCGCAGTGCGCCTCCTTTTTTCATTCTGCGGCGCCGCGCCCTTCCAGCTCGCGCACGGCGGTTTCCAGCGCGTCCAGCTTCTGGCGGGTCTTCAGCAGCACGGCGCGCTGCACTTCGAACTCCTCGCGGGTGACCAGGTCGAGCTTGGCCAGGCCGGCCTGCAGCGCGCTCTTGAAGGTGGCCTGCAGTTCCTCGCGCGATTCGCGCAGGCCCGGCGGCACCAGGTCGCTGAGGCGACGGGCGAGGTCATCGATTTGATTCAGGTCGATCATGTGGTGCTCCGTGGGGGTGGGCCCGTGCATCCGGCGCGGGCAGGCCGTTCGGGCACAAGGATACTGCCGGCACCCACTGCCCGGACAGGCGGCAGCGGCTTCGCACGGGCCGTGTTCAGGCGCTATCCTCCACGCCGGAAGACAGGAGATAGACGATGAAGATGGTCATGGCGGTGATCAAGCCGTTCAAGCTCGACGACGTGCGCGAAGCGCTGGCCGAGCGTGGGGTCACCGGGATCACGGTGACGGAAGTGAAGGGCTTTGGTCGCCAGAAGGGCCACACCGAGCTGTACCGTGGCGCGGAGTATGTGGTCGATTTCCTGCCGAAGGTGAAGCTGGAAGTGGCGGTGACCGATGACCAGGTGGAGGCGGTGGTTGAGGCCATCGTGAAGGCCGCCGGCACCGGCAAGATTGGTGACGGCAAGGTGTTCGTGTACGACCTGGGCAGCGTGGTGCGTATCCGTACCGGCGAGTTGGACGCGGACGCGTTGTAACCCGCTCGGCGGGATGTTGTAGAGCCGAGCCCATGCTCGGCTGCATTTCGCGCGATGCAGGAACAGCAGCCGAGCGCGGGCTCGGCTCTACAAAGAGCGGTAAAGCGGTCGAGCGAGCTCGACCCCTACCGGCGCTTGGCCCACTTGTAGAACCGCTTCCAGCCCTGACGCACCGCGGCGACCCAGCCCGGGTCGGCCACCAGCGCGGCCTGCGCGGCGCTCGGCGCCTGGCCGGTCACGCGCTGGCGGATCTTCAGCAGGTTCTTCATGTCGCTGCGGCGCATCTGCCGGCTCAGCGGGCCGCGGCGCAGCCAGCGGGGTACGCGCCAGGCGGAGGTGAAATCCAGTAGCACCGGCACGCCGCCACTGACCACCACGTTGGTGCCATGCAGGTCGTTGTGGGTGATGCCGGCGGCATGCAGGCGGCTGAGCGCGTGTTGCAGCTGCTCGAACACTTCATTGCCCACGGCCTGCGCGGTGCTCAGGGTCTGGCCCGGGATGAACTCCATACCCAGTGCCAGGCCACCGAGGGTGCCGAGCAGCGCGGGGGCATGCTTCCAGCCGCCGAGGCGCTGCAGCATGCGGGCCTCGCGGCGCACCATCAGTCGCGCGATCAGCGAAACGGGAGTGCCGCGGTAGCGGGAGTAGTCCTTGATGACCGCCTCGCGCCCGTCCAGGCAGGTGCGGTAGACATCGGGGGCCAGGAAGCGCTCGCCGCGCTTGAGCAGCAGCGGGGAGGCGGCATCATTGCCGCAGGAGGAGGGGGGAAGAGCAGGAAGATGCATGTCGGGGTCTCGGACGACCCGGTGGGTGGCGCAAAGCGTCAAGCGAACCGGTGTTACAGGGAGTTACTAAGTTTTCGTTAATTTTAGTACTCGCCAGTTCGCTATTCCACGATTTGTCGGAGAAATGTCGGGGTCGTGGCTGGAACAGTTCGTCACGCAGAATCGGACAATTCCGTCTCACTTATAAGGGTTGCCCTGCTGGATCAATGAGTTGGGCGCGCTTCCAGCCCATTCATCGGCGGCGCGCTGAACGCCACGCACGTCCGGCTTGACCCCGGCGCACGCCCTGCCGACCATAAGCTGTTAACCCGCGACATCGGCGGCCGCCCCCCTCCGGCACGTCCCCGTCCCCTGCCGCGTTCCGAACCGGTGCTGGCCGCCTGGCCGTGCATCGCCCCGTTTCCCGTTCCGGCCGCGGCTGGAGGAAAGTGCTTTGATCATCAAAATCGTCATTGCAGCGCTGTTCGTGGCCTGCGTGCTGTACATCCACTTCCGTGGCAAGGTCCGCGCGCGCTGGTCGCGCCAGCTGCTGGACCACTCCAGTTTCATGGCCCCGATCAACGTGGTCATGTACATGTTCTCGAAGGTGCCGACCACGCCGTTCCTGGACCCGGGCAAAGAGTTCCCGCAGCTGGAGCCGCTGCGCCAGAACTGGCAGATGATCCGCGACGAGGCGCTGGCGCTGCGCGACGCGCAGAAGATCGCTGCCTCCAGCACGTTCAACGATGCCGGCTTCAATTCGTTCTTCCGTCGTGGCTGGAAGCGCTTCTACCTGAAGTGGTACGGCCCGTCGCACCCGTCCGCGAAGACGCTGTGCCCGAAGACCACGGCGCTGATCGAGTCGATCCCGGACGTGCGTGCGGCGATGTTCGCGCAGCTGCCACCGGGCAGTGAGCTGCGCCCGCACCGCGACCCGTTCGCTGGCTCGCTGCGCCTGCACCTGGGCCTGAGCACGCCCAACGACGATGCCTGCTACATCGAAGTGGACGGCATCAAGAAGAGCTGGCGCGACGGCGAGTGGATGATGTTCGACGAGACCTACATCCACCATGCGCACAACGAGACGCAGCAGGACCGGGTGATCCTGTTCTGCGACATCGCCCGCCCGCTGCGCTTCGGCCTGCCGGGCCTGTTCAACCGCGCGGTGGCGGCCACGCTGCTGGCCGGTGGTGCATCGCCGAACCTGCCGGGTGACCCGACCGGTGGCGTCAACAAGGCGTTCGGCAGTGTCTACAAGGTGCGCCTGAAGGCCAAGGCACTGCGCGAGCGCAGCGTGGTGGCCTACCAGCTGATCAAGTGGGGCCTGGTGGTGGCGGTGATTGCGGGCATCTGGGCGCTTTGACTGTAGAGCCGAGCCCATGCTCGGCTGGGTTTACCGCAACCTGTCCGAAGAGCAGCCGAGCGTGGGCTCGGCTCTACAGAAAGCAGAAAACCCGCGCTGTCGCCAGCGCGGGTTTTTGTTTGGATCAACCCTTCAATGCCGCCTGTACGAACGGCGGGGTCACCAGTACGCCGGTGTGCAGCGCGGCGGTGTAGTACAGGGTGTTGAAGGTCTTGGCGGCCGAGTCGGCCTGGCGGAAGTCGAAGCTGCTGTCGCCCTTGCGCGCCATGGTCACGCTCCACCAGCCGGTGGGGTAGCACGGCTGCGGGAACGGCAGGGTCTTGAACGAACCGAAGCCGGCCTTGCCCATCTCGGTGCGCATTTCGTTGATCAGGTCCAGCTGCATCAGCGGCGATTCGGACTGCTGCACCAGGATGCCGTCGTCCTTCAGGGCCTTGAAGCAGCTCTCGTAGAAGGCCTTGTTGAACAGGCCTTCGCCGGGGCCGACCGGGTCGGTCGAATCGACGATCACCACGTCCACGCTGCCGGCCGGGCAGTTGGCCATGTAGGCCACGCCGTCGTCGAACAGCAGCTCGGCGCGGGCGTCGTCGTTGGAGTCGCACAGTTCCGGGAAGTGCTTGCGCGCCATCACGGTGACCTGCTCGTCGATGTCGCACTGGGTCACGCTCTCCACGCCCTTGTGCTTGAGCACTTCGCGCAGGGTGCCGCAGTCGCCGCCACCGATGATCACCACGCGCTTGGGTGCGGCATGGGTGAACAGCACCGGGTGGCTGATCATCTCGTGGTAGAAGAAGTTGTCCTTGCTGGTCAGCATGATGGCCCCGTCGATGGTCATCAGGTTGCCCCAGTCGGTGGTCTGGAAGATCTCGATCTTCTGGAACGGCGACTGCACCTCGTCCAGCTTGCCGGTGATGCGGTAGCCGATGGCCGAGCCGGTGCGCTCGAAGTGTTCGATGTACCAGTTGTTGCTGTCAGTCATTGGAAAACAGTCCTGTTCGGAGGGGTGGAGCCGGGCTGGCGGGCGGGGCCGCGTGGCACAGATGCCACATCCGGACGGATCGGCCCGTTCAGGTTGGAACCTGTCACGGGCGCGGGCGCGCATGATAACGAACCTGTGGGCATATAGGCGTTATCATGCCCCCCCTTTTATTGCCAACAAGGCCGACTGAAATGACCGATTGGTCCCTCGACCAAGCCCGCAAGACCTACTCGATCCCGCATTGGGCGGACGGTTACTTCGACGTGGATCAGGCCGGGCACATGGTGGTGAGACCGACCGGGGCGGACGGCCCGGTGGTATCGCTGCCCAAGGTGGTGGACGCTGCGCGCGCGGCCGGTGCCAAGCTGCCGCTGCTGGTGCGCTTCCCGGACATCCTCGGCCAGCGCCTGGGCAAGCTGCAGGCGGCCTTCGCCCAGGCCCAGCAGGACTGGGAGTACAGCGGCGGTTACACCGCCGTGTACCCGATCAAGGTCAACCAGACCCGCGGCGTGGCCGGCACCCTGGCCAGCCACCACGGCGAAGGCTTCGGCCTGGAAGCGGGCAGCAAGCCCGAGCTGATGGCCGTGCTGGCGCTGTCCCGCCCGGGTGGCCTGATCGTCTGCAACGGGTACAAGGACCGCGAGTACATCCGCCTGGCCCTGATCGGCCGCAAGCTGGGCCTGCAGACCTTCATCGTCATCGAGAAGCCGTCCGAGCTGAAGCTGGTGCTGGAAGAGTCCAAGGCGCTGGACGTGAAGCCGGGCCTGGGCGTGCGCATGCGCCTGGCCTCGCTGGGCGCCGGCAAGTGGCAGAACAGCGGTGGCGACAAGGCCAAGTTCGGCCTGTCGCCGCGCCAGCTGCTGGACCTGTGGAAGTCGCTGCGTGACACCGAGTACGCCGACTGCCTGAACCTGCTGCACTTCCACATGGGCTCGCAGATCTCCAACGTGCGCGACATCGCCAACGGCATGCGCGAAGCCACCCGCTACTTCGTGGAGCTGTCGCGCCTGGGCGCGAAGATCACCCACGTCGACGTGGGTGGTGGCCTGGGCGTGGATTACGAAGGCACCCGTTCGCGCAGCTTCTGCTCGATCAACTACGGCCTGCATTCCTACGCCAGCAACATCGTGCAGCCGCTGGCCAATGCCTGCGAAGAGTTCGGCCTCACCCCGCCGCGCATCGTCACCGAGTGCGGTCGCGCGATGACGGCACACCACGCGGTGCTGATCGCCAACGTCTCGGAAGTGGAAGAGGCGCAGGAAGGCCGCGTGCCGGACCAGCACGACGACGAGCCGGCGGCGATCCGCCACCTGCGCGAGATCCACGACGAACTGGACGTGCGCCCGGCGGTGGAACTGTTCCAGGAAGCGCAGCATTTCCATGCCGAAGGCCTGGCCAGCTACGCGCTGGGCCAGATCGACCTGCCGCAGCGTGCACGCATCGACGACCTGTTCTACGCCATCGCCCATGGCGTGCGTGCGCGCCTGAGCTACGACGAGAAGAGCCATCGCCCGGTGCTGGACGAACTGAACGAGCGCCTGGTCGACAAGTACTTCGTCAACTTCAGCGTGTTCGAATCGATCCCGGACGTGTGGGCGATCGACCAGGTGTTCCCGATCGTGCCGATCGAGCGCCTGGATGAAACCCCGGACCGCCGCGGCATCATCGCCGACATGACCTGCGACTCGGACGGCATGGTGGAAACCTATGTCGAGAACGAGAGCCTGGACAGCTCGCTGCCGCTGCACAAGATGAGGCCGGGCGAGAGCTATCGCATCGGCTTCTTCATGGTCGGCGCCTACCAGGAAATCCTGGGCGACATCCACAACCTGTTCGGCGATACCGACGCGGTGGAAGTGCTGGCCGATGCCGATGGCTACGCCATCACCCAGCAGCGCCGCGGCGATACCACCGACGTGATGCTGGACTACGTGGGTTACCGCCTGGACGAACTGCGTGCGACCTATGCGCAGCGCGTGGCCGAGGCGCAGCTGTCGCCGGAACGCGCGCAGGAGCTGTCGGACGCGCTGGAAGCCGGCCTGACCGGTTACACCTACCTGTCCGACGAACCGCTGGTGTGATGGACGGCGCCGGGTTTGCCCGGCGCCACCGTTGCCGATGAGCGCGCGCGCGATCTTCCACCTGTTCCTGCATGCCGCCGTGCCAGCCCTGCTGGCATGGCTGTTCTGGCGCAAGCGCTTTGCCTCGGCGTGGCTGCTGATGCTGCTGGGCTGGATCATCGACCTGGACCATCTGCTGGCCGACCCGATCTATGCACCGAACCGCTGCAGCATCGGGTTCCACCCGCTGCACACCGCACCGGCCATCGCGGTCTATGCGGGGCTGTGCGTGCCGAAGAAAACGCGGTTGTTCGGTATCGGTCTGATCATCCACATCGTGCTGGACGCGATTGATTGCTGGTGGATGCATCACCGTTGATGCTTGGTGCGTGTCGACCAAGGTCGACACCTACCGGGGCACGATGACGGACGGAACTGACGGACTGCTTTGGTGGATGCCGACCTTGGTCGGCGCTTTTGATGCGTGTCGACCAAGGTCGACACCTACCGGGGGGGCGGGTGAACCGGTAGCGCCGGGCGGCGCCCGGCGAGCGCAGCGGTGCTTCACGCCACCGGCAACCACAACGTCGCACGCAGGCCCGGCTGCGCATTTTCCAGCGCCACGCGCCCGCCATAGCTGGCAGCGATATCGCCCACGATCGCCAGGCCCAACCCGCTGCTGCCTTCGCGCTCGTCCAGCCGCACACCACGCTGGGTGACCCGTTCCAGCGCGTCTGCGGCCAGGCCGGGGCCATCGTCGCGCACTTCGATGCGTAGTTGCCCTTCGCTGGTTTCCGCTTCGACAGTGACCTGCTGTTGCGCCCAGCGCCCGGCGTTGTCCAGCAGGTTGCCCAGCATCTCCTCCAGATCCGCACTGGCGCCGGCGAACTGCAGCGCCGGATCGATGCCTGCCGCCGTGAACGCGATGCCACGTTCGCCATGCACGCGTGCCATCAGCCGGCACATCGCCTGTGCGACGGCCGCCACGTCGGTGCGCTGGCGATGGTCGGCAGCCAGTCCTGCAGCCAGGTAACGGTCAACACTGGCCTGCATGCGCGCACTCTGCTCGCGCACGGTGGCACGCCAATGCGTGCCGTCGCTGTCAGCTTCGGTGGCCAATACGCTCAGTGGAGTCTTCAGCGCGTGCGCCAGATCCTGTGCACTGGTGCGCGCACGCGCGACCATGCGTTGCTGGTGGTCCAGCAGCGCGTTGAGTTCTTCACCCAGCGGTGCGACCTCCGCGCCCAGTCCCTGTGTGTCGATGCGCTGCGCATCGCCGCGACGTACCCGTTCCAGCTGCGCACCGAGGCGATGCAGCGGGCGCAGGCCGAAGTGCACCTGGCTGGCCAGCACCGCCAGCCACGCCGCGACCAGCACGCCCAGTGCGATGGCGGTGCGCTTGCGGAACGCGGCAACATCGGCATCCAGCGCGCTGCGGTCGGTGGCGACCACGGCCACGAACGGTTCGCTGGCGCGTGGCAGGCGCACCTGCTGCACGCGTGCACGCAGGAATTGTTGCAGCGGCCCGGGCAGATTGCGCGTGGCCGGCCCGGCGGCCTTCGCCGGCAGGGTTTCATCCCACAGCGAGCGCGACTGCAGCAGCACGCGGCCATCGGCACCGGCGATCTGCCAATAGGCACCGGAAAACACGCGCTGGAAGCGCGCATCATTGGGTTCCTGGCGCAGGCGCAACTGCCCGTCCGGGTCCACTTCGGCCTGTGCCAGCAGGGTCAGCATGTCCTGCTGCAGTTCGTGGTCGAGGCGGTCGCGCGCGCTGCGCTTGAACAGCTCGCCCAGCAGCGCGCTGGCCAGCAGCGAGACCAGCAGCAGCCCGACGCCGCCGGCCAGCAGCAGGCGCCGCCGCAGCGACGGTTGCCGGTTCATGGCTCGGCCAGCCGCCAGCCCTGGCCGCGCACGGTCTGGATCAGGTCGATGCCGAGCTTGCGGCGCACGCGTCCGAGCAGCACGTCCAGTGCGTTGGAGTCCGGGTCGTGGCCGCCGTCGAACACCTGTTCGCCCAGCCGGTCGCGGCTGATCACCTGTCCGCTGTGGTGGATGAAGTAGCTGAGCAGGCGGAATTCCTGCGGACTCAGTGGCAGCGCCTGTCCATCCAGCTCGAAGCGGCCGGCATTGACGTCCAGCTGCAGCGGGCCGCAGTGCAGGCGCGGGCTGGCGTGGCCATGGCTGCGGCGGATCAGGGCGCGCAGGCGCAGCACCAGCTCATCGGCCTGGAACGGTTTGGTCAGGTAATCGTCGGCGCCGGCATCGAAGCCGGCCAGCTTGTCGTGCCAGCGCCCGCGCGCGGTCAGCACCAGCACCGGAAACCCCCGGCCGTTGCCGCGCCAGCGCTCGATCACGCTCAGTCCATCCAGCCCGGGCAGGCCGAGGTCGACGATGGCGGCCTGCAGGTCTTCGATCTGGCCGATTTCTTCGGCCTGGCGACCGTCGGCGACCACCGCCACCACATAGCCGGCCTGTTCCAGCAGGGGCACCAGGCGCTGTGCCAGTGCGGCATCGTCTTCGGCCAACAGGATGCGCATCAGTCGTCGAGCTCCGTCTTCAGCAGCTTTCCGCTGCGCGCATCATAGTCCAGCTCCACCACTACGCCGTCGCCGCGCAGGATCTCCACTTCGTAGACGCCGTCGTCCAGCTCCACTTCCAGCAGCTGGCCCGGGTAGCGTTTGAGCGCATCGCGCACCACGCTCTCCAGCGGCACGTAGCGGCCCTGCTGCACGGCGCGACGCGCGACCTGCTGCGCCGGGTCCTGCAGGGGCGCGGCGGCGGTCGGGGCGTTGGCCAGGGCCAGCAGCAGGGGCAGGGTGGCGAGCATGCGGGTAAGGAAAGAGAGAGGGGTACAGGCGCGAGTGTGGCGGGGATGACTAACAGCCGGCTAACAGCCACGGCTAAGGCGCTGTTAACCGGGCCATGCATCGTGGCGTTGCCGGGATGGTCCGGCCACGAACAGGAGAACCCCCATGTTGAAGTCGCTCACCCTCGCCACTGTTGCCCTGCTTGCCGTCGCGCCGGCCGTACAGGCCGCGCCGCTGGGCATGGCCCAGGTTGAACAGACCCTGCGCAAGGCCGGCTACACCCAGATCCACGAGATCGAACGCGATGATGGCCTGTGGGAGGCTGACGTGAGCCGCGCCGATGGCCGCTTCAGCGAGGTCTACGTGGACCCGAAGACCGGCGAGATCTTCGATGAGCACAGCGGCCGCGCGCTGCTGACTACCGAGCAGGTGCTGGCACGGGCGCAGTCGCATGGCCTGCGCGAGATCCATTCGCTGGAACGCGATGGTGCTACCTGGTCGCTGGAAGCCCGCAATGCCCGCAACCAGAAGGTAGAGGTGCGCCTGAGCGGCTATGACGGCCGCATCCTGCACAGCGAGCGCGATGGCTGGCTGGATTGATGCGTGTGCGGGTAGGTGCCGGCCGCTGGCCGGCACGGAATGCAGAGCGTGTCGACCAAGGTCGACACCCACCGGCACATGCAAGGTCGACACCTACCAAGTGTACGCAGCGGTAGTGGCCGACCTTGGTCGGCCCAGGCCTGGCGCGGGGCTTACCAGCCGTACGGCGGCGGGTAATCCCAGCCAGGCCCGCGGCCGTAGTAGCCGCCATACGGGCCGAAGAAGCCCGGGCCCTTGCCCTCACTCACGTGGATGTTGAGGTTGACCCCGTGGGTCTTGCCTTCATCGGTGGTGTAGTTCTTGCTCAGGTTCAGCGTGGCCGCGTTGTAGTGGCTGTTGCCGCCGTTCTTCGAATAGCCGATGCCGGTGGTGAAGCTGCCGGACACCTTGACCTTGTCGTCGGTCACGTCGGCGATCTTCGCATCGTCGTGCACGCGCGGGCCGCTCTTGTCACCGTAATAGGTGCCGGGCGGGTCCTGCTGCAGGGCCGGGTCGTTGAGGTAGCGCATCGGCGCCTGCGGCAGCGTCAAGTCCAGGCCGGCAGCCTGCGGCGCAGTGGCGCCAGCGGCGGACTGGGCCAGCACGGTTCCCGGCAGGGCCAGGCACAGCAGCAGGGTCAGGGGGCGGATCATGACGGCGCTCCAGCGGACAGGTGGCCACGCAACACGCGGCGGTACAGGCCGACGCTAGCAGGGGTTGCTTGAATGATGCCTGTCGGCGCCCGCTTGCGGTAGAGCCAGGTCATGCCTGGCTGCACGCTACAACCGTTCGAACCCGAACAGCGATTCCAGCGCATGCCTGCGCCGCTCGATCCGGGCCCGCAGCAGCTGGGCGCCGATCATCGAATAAGTGATGCCGTTGCCGCCGTAGGCCATGGCGAAATGGACCCGCGGTCCCCACTGCGCGTGCGGGCCGAAGAAGGGCAGGCCGTCGGCGGTTTCGGCGAAGGTGCCGGCCCAGGAAAAGGCGGGTATCGGATCCAGTCGCGGGAACCAGTGCCGCAGCTGCTTCATCAGCTTGCCGGCCTTGCCATCAACGCGCCGGTCGCGCCGGGCGGGGATATCGATGGCGTCGTCCAGCCCACCCACCAGCAGGCGGCGGTCGCCGGTGGCGCGCAGGTACAGGTACGGGCGGGCGCTTTCCCACACCATCGTGTTGCGCAGCCTGCCGAGCACGTCCGCTTCGATGGGATCGGTGATGAAGGCATAGCTGCTGCGGTTGCGCGCAACCCGCTGTTCCAGCCACGTCTGGTTGGCATAGCCCATGGCCAGGACCACGTGGCGGGCACGGACCGAGGCGCCGGCCTCGGTCATCGCGGTTACGCCCTGCGCGCCAGGCTTGAGCGTGTGTAGCACGGTGCGGTCGTGCACATGGCCGCCGCGGCGGCGCACTCGTTTGAGCAGGCCGTAGGTGAGACAGTAGGGATCGACCCGCGCCGCCTGGCGGGTCAGCAGGGCGCCGCCGGCATCCACGTCGAAACGCTCGCGAAGCGCTTCGCGGTCCAGCCAGCGGGCATCCAGGCCGATGCTGCGCCGCGCCTCACCTTCGGCCATCAGGCGCGGCACGTCGCGATGGCGGCTGGCCAGGTACAGGCTGTCCATGCGCTGGAAATCCACGTCCTTCAACCCGCGTGCCACTTCGCCCAGTGCCGGGATTGCCTCCGCGCAGGCCCGGTACGCCCGTGCTGCGGCGTCCTGCCCGTAGCGTTCGGCCAGTTCGAGCAGATGGGTATCGATCTCGTACTGCAGCAGCGCGGTGCTCGCGGCCGTGCTGCCCCAGCCGATATCGCGCTGCTCGATCACGGCCACGTCATGGCCATGGTGGGACAGCTCGTCGGCAATCAGCGCGCCGGTGATGCCGCCACCGACCACCAGCACATCGCAGCGCAGATCCTTCTCCAGCGGGGGGAACGCCTGGATCAGTCCGTTGCGTACGGCCCACCACGGGTAACCGCTTTTCAGGTCCATGCGTGCGTGGGGCTCAGGCTGTGGGTTTGCCGGTATGTGGCGTCTGGATCAGTTCGGACAGATCGAAGCCCTGCAGGCGGGCCGCCGCCAGATAATGGTCCTGCACGGTCGCGTCCAGGCGCGGCTCGCGCGCCAGCAGCCACAGGTACTTGCGATCCGGGCTGCCGACCAGCGACACGCTGTAGTCCGGGGCGATCTGGATCACCCAGTAGTCGCCCTTGGCGAACGGCAGCCAGCGCAGGCCCTTGGGCAGGAAGCTGACCTCCAGCCGCGCGCTGTCGTTGTCGACAGCGCAGGCCTCGCCGGTGGCCTCTTCGATCTCGCCGTCCATGCGGCAGCGGTTGGTGACGCCGACATTGCCGTTGTCGAGCAGGGTGTAGTGCGCCGATACGTCGGTGCAGCCTTCCGGCTCGTGGCGCATCGGCAGGCGTGCGATCTCGTACCAGGTGCCCAGGTAGCGCGGCAGCTTGAGGTCGGCGACGGTTTTCAGCGGCGGGTGCTCGGTCATCGGCGGTCGTGGCAGGGGTGGGCCTCCACGATGCCGATGGCCTTGCCATGGGCGGGTGAAGCCGGGGCGATGGCCGTGTCCAGAACGTTCCGTCGCCCCGGCGGAGCGCCCGTTGTCACCGGCCTGGGGGTATCCTGCCGCCAGCGCCGTGTTTTCCTGATCCAACCGAGGTGGAGGTGCCGATGTACCAGGTGATCCTGTTGAAGAGTGAATCCGCGTTCGCGCGCGAACAGTGGCCGCAGGTCGACGAACTGGTCGACTACGAAGGTGTGAGTTACAGCCTGCGCGCCGGCCCGCGCCAGCCGCTGCCGACCGACCACGACTGGCACCCGGTGGCGGTGTACGCGCCCGATGAGATCACCGAGGAAGAGTTCCAGGACTGGTATGCGCTACAGCAGCCGACGGTGGAAGAGCTTCGCCTGAAGTACTGATGCGCGACGCTGGCGGGGCCGCCCATCCGGCCTTGACCGGCTCTGCCGTATAGTCGCGCGCAGGCGCGGTGGTCCGCGCGAACCGGTGTGGCTGCGTGTCTTCTTTCCTGCGATCGATTCGTGCACGGGGGCCCTGGTGGTTCCTGCTGCTGTGCACCGCCTTCCTGCTGTCCGCGCCGGTGCTGGCGCAGGATGAGGACCCCACGCCGAAGCAGCAGCTGGCGGATATCGATTCCAGCCTGAAGGATGTGGAGCGCAAGCGTGGCGATGCAGAAGCCACCGAGACGCTGGCGATGCTGTCCGAGAATGCCTCGCAGGCACGGCGCGATGCCGAGGCGCTGGAAAAGGCGCTGCAGCCGCAGCTGGACCGACTCAACGAACAGCTGGCGCAGCTGGGAACGCCGGCAGAAGGGGCCGCTGAGCCGCCGGAGCTGGCGGCGCAACGGCGCACCCTCACCAAACAGCGTGACGGCCTGGCCGCTTCGGTGGTGCAGGCCAAGGCCAGTGCCGTGCGTGCGCAGCAGCTGGCGGCGGACATCGAGCAGCAGCGAGCCGCGCAACGCACGGAAGAACTGGGCCAGAAGGTGGCCTCGCCGTTGTCGCCCGCGCTGTGGAGCAAGGTGGCCGAGCGTCTGCCGATCGATATCGCGCGGGTTGTGCCATTGGCCGGGCAGGGCCGCGATGCGCTGGTCGCCGGTATCCGCGCCCATGGCTGGGGCACGCCGTTGCTGGGCCTGCTGGCCGCGCTGGTGATGATGTTCCCACTGCGGCTGTGGCTGCGCAGGCTGGGACGCCGCTTTGCTGCGTCCGAGCGTGCGCCCGATGGTCGCCTGCGCCGGTCCGGCCTGGCCATGTGGCTGCTGCTGGTGGGCACGCTGTTGCCCGGTTACGCCGTGGTGGTGCTGATGGCGGCGCTGGATGCCATCGATGCGATCGCGCCGCGCCTGCAGGTGGTGGCCGATGGCCTGGAGACCGCAACGTTCCGCGCGGCCTTCATCGCCGCACTCAGCGCCTGCCTGCTGGTGCCCAAGCGCCCGTCGTGGCGGCTGTTGAACCTGGACGACACCGCCGCGCTGAAGCTGCGCAAGTACGCCTGGGGCGCGGCGGCGCTGGCCTGGCTGAGCACGGTGCTGGTGGCCCTGGACCAGGCCACGCGCACCAGCGACGTCACCACGGTGGCGCTGGACGGACTGATTGCGCTGACTTACCTCGGCCTGATCATGGCCATGCTGGTGACCCTGGCGCGCCTGCATCGCCGGCAGACCGCCGAGGCCGAGGCCAAGCTGGAAGCGCAGGCCGATGGCGTGGGTGCAGCCACGCCGGTGCGCCGCAGCAGCTGGCTGGTACTGGCCCGGGTAGCGGGCAACATCGCGGTGGTGGCCGCCATCATTGCCACGTTGCTGGGCTACCTGAATTTCGCCAAGTTCGTGAACCAGCAATTGATCGGCGGCAGCATCGTGGTGTTGGCCGCGACGTTGCTGTTCAAGTTCGTCGATGACCTGAGCACGTGGATGCTCAACGCCGACAGCAAGGTCGGCCAGACCATCCTGCTCAGCACCGGCCTGAGCGTATCGCGGCTGGAACAGGCGGGCGTGCTGCTGTCGGCAGCGCTGCGTACCATCGTCGTACTGATCGCGCTGCTGGCGCTGGTGGCACCGTTCGGCAACATCGGCGCGGTGGTGGAGCGCTTCACTTCACTGTTCACGACCGGATTCGATATCGGTGGCACCAAGCTGGCACCGGCGGGGATCGTGTTGGCGGTACTGGCGCTGCTGGCCGGCCTGGCGATCACCCAGCTGGTGCAGCGCTGGCTGACCGACACCTACCTGCCCAAGACCGAGCTGGACCTGGGCGCGCGCAATTCTGTGAGCACCGTTGCCCGTTACGTGGGCATCATCATCGCGGTGATCTGGGCGCTGTCGGCGATGGGGCTGCAGCTGAGCAAGCTGGCCCTGCTGGTCAGCGCACTGTCGGTGGGTATTGGCTTCGGCCTGCAGGTGATCACCCAGAATTTCGTCTCCGGACTGATCCTGCTGGCCGAGCGCCCGGTGAAGATCGGCGACTGGGTGAAGCTGGGTGACCAGGAGGGCGACATCCGCCGCATCAGCCTGCGATCGACCGAGATCCAGGTGGGCGACAAGTCGACGCTGATCGTGCCCAACTCCGAGCTGGTCACCAAGACCGTGCGCAACATGACGATGGGCAACAACCAGGGCCGCATCCAGATCCAGTTCGCGGTGCCGCCCAGCACTGATGTCGGCAACCTGCGGCAGGCGCTGCTGGATGCGTACGCCGCGCACACCAACGTGCTGAAGCAGCCGGCGCCGACGGTCTACATCGACAGCATTGCCGGTGGCCAGATCACCATCAACAGTTTCGCGTACGTGGCCAGCCCGCGGCAGGTGTATGCAACCCGCAGCGATCTGTACTTCAGCCTGCTGCAGATCCTGGCCGAGCGTAACATTCCGCTGTCGACCCCGACCGACATCCACATCATCCGCGACCCGCAGGAGTAGGGGTTGTTTTGCAGGGCTGCGCCCTGCACCCGCGGTAGTGCCGGCCGCTGGCCGGCAACTTCAACAGCAACAGCTGATTTCCTGCGGGATGGCGGGGTGGGTCCGGTTGCGGGAGACGCCGTAAACCCCCAGGCCGGCCCAGCCGCTGGCGGCTGTGCGTTCGGGCGCTTGCGAAGCAGTGCTTCGCAAGCAAAGCGCCCTCACCCATGGGGGCTTGGCCGCGGCATCCATGCCGCGGACACTCCTGCGACCGGACCCACCCCGGCTTCGACAGTTTCCCGCGATCTGTCGGAAATGCTCTTGGGGTCAGATCCGTTTTCCGGAGGAAAACGGATCTGACCCCATCTTGATTTTCGATATCTGACAGAGTGTGTCGACCAAGGTCGACACCGCCCCGCCAAACCACGGATTGCACGCTGTTGCCGTTACTTCTGAGGTTGCCGGCCAGCGGCCGGCACTACCACGGGTGCAGGGCGCAGCCCTGCAAAGAACCCTATCCCCGTGGTCGGCTGCGCGAGGGCACCAGTGCGAACGTATCCACCGCCAGCTTCTCGGCATGGTTCAACCACGCGCGGATCTCCAGATCATCCACTTCGTGGTCCAGCCCGAACGACACGTTGATCTTGCCGTCGGCATCGGGCTGCACCCACTGCTGGGCCAGCACCACCTTGCGCTGCGAGGACACCGCCTCGATCCAGAAACCGCGATCCGGGCGCGTGCTCGCCACCAGCTGCAGCATGTACTGGCCGGCACGGGTGCGGCGGCCCTTCTGGGTGATCATGTGCGCCTGGCGCACGCTCGGGCGCGGGCCCTGGAATGCGTCCAGCGGTGCATCGACCGCGATGCCGCCGCGCAGGTCGTTGTCGCGGTACAGCTTGATGCCGTTGTCGCGGTTGACGAGCAGGGCACACCAGTCGCCGTCGGCCGAGCCGTCCTCGAATGCGGTGCAGCGATCAACATAGGCCAGCGTGTTGTCCGGATCCGCGTCATCGAACTGGCGCGAGGTGTTCTCCAGGTAGACCGACTTCAGCCCCCAGTCCTTGTCGTACTCCAGCAGCACCGGTGGCTGCACGTGCTGCAGGCCGACCACCACCTGGTCATCGCCATCGATCTTCAGTTCGCGGGTCGGTTCGCCCAGCCACAGTGAGCGGGCGAAGGCCAGGTACTGCGGGTAGTCGCGGCCACCATCGCGCCGGGCCGCCACGCTGGCGCTGGGTGCGCGTTGGCTGTCGATCAGCGAGCGGCCAAAGCCCATCGTCTTCAGGTTCGGGTCCAGCAGGCTGAGCAGGGTGGCACCCGAATCCAGGGTGGTGCCGGCGTCGGCGCTGAGCTGCTGCGGGGCAATGCCATCGCCCAGGAACAGCAGCAGGTTCTCGCGCTTCTGCCGGGTCAGGATGTGGGTCAGATCGTTGGGCATCGCCAGGTGGTCGGAGGCGATCACGATCAGCGTGTCCTTGCCGTACGGGCTGGCCTGGATGCGCTGCACAAGCTGCGAGATCAGCCGGTCGCTGCACTTGAGCGCGTTGAGCATGTTGATGTTGCCGTACTGGCTCTGGTAGCGCTCGCCCTTGCACGATACCGGCAGGTGGCCCGCCGGGTGGTGGGTGTCCATGGTCAGCGTGGTCAGCATGAACGGTGAACCGGCGCGCGAGAGCTGTTCGAAGCGCTGGTAGGCGGTATCCAGCAGCACGTCGTCGTGCACGCCCCAGGCCGAGTAGTGGATGCGGCCGATCTTCTTCTGCTGCTTGAACCACGCCAGGTCATGCACTTCGTCGAAGCCATGGCTGGCCAGGAACTGGCCCTTGCCGGCGAACTGGCCGTTGGCACCCCCCAGGTAGTGGTTGGTGTAGCCCTGCTGCTTCAGGTAGTCGCCCAGGCAGACCGCCTTGGGCAGGAAGCTGCCCATGCGGTCCATGCTGTTTTCATCGCCCTGCGAGGTGGTCAGCGGCACGCCGCACATCGACGACACCAGGCCGGCGATGGTCCAGCCGCTGCCCTCGGCCGAGGCCAGCCCACGCACGTCCAGCGACTCGGACGCCAGGCGGTTGAGGTTGGGCATCAGGCCGGGAAACACGGCCTCGTCCAGATAGGTGCGTTCCAGGCTTTCGCCGTAGATCCAGACGATGTTGCGCGGGCGCTGCAGCGGCTGCGTCGGCACCTGGTACTCAGGGGCGATGCGGGCGAAGTCGACCGGGCGCAGCTGCTGGTACAGGCGCTGGCCGTCACGGGCCAGCGGGCTGATCATGATCGTGGCCACCCACACGGCCGCGAAACCGGCGAACAACGCGCCACCGTGGCCGGGCCGGCGCCAGCGCTTCACCCGTGTGGCGAACAGTGGCAGCAGCGAGACCAGCGCCAACACGATGAAGCCGGCGATGTAGCCCTTGAAGTCGGAGACACCGGCACCTTCCATATCGGCGCCGAGGTGGTACAGGGTGGCGGCATTGAGCCCATCACCGGACAGCTTGTCGATCAGCCACCACGCGCTGAGCATGAGCAGCAGCAGCGAGAACGCGCCGGCCTTCCACCACACCCACTTGTCGGACGCGAGGAACAACCAGCACAACAGCAACAACGACAGCAGCAGTATCCAGAGCATAGGCAGCTTCGGCAGTGACGGGGTGGTGGTGATGGACGTCGTACCGACGCGTGTCCATCCGACCGGCGCTGCCGCAAGCACATGCATGTGACAGGCCGATGACCCGATAGTGCATGCACGAACCTGACTGAAATGTTTGTTGAAATAACGCGCGCGTAATCGCGCTCAGAAGGTAAAACGAGCGTGAAAGGGGTAGCTGGATTGCATTAAAAACTCCATGAATACGGGCGTTTTCGTCGATGCGCTAGCGATGCCCGCGTTCTTCGCGTGCCCGCGCACGACGGTCGAACAGCAATGCACTGGTTACGATGCCCAGGCCGAGCACCACGCCGATGAACAACAGGATCAGGGCGATGAGCGGGTAACCGAACAGGTGCCAGCCGGTGTCGATCCTCATCATCATCGCGGCGGCCATGATCAATGCGGCGCTGATGATGCCGGCCGCCACGCGGTTGGCGATCTTCTGCAGGTTCTCCATCAGCCGCGATTCTTCCAGGCCGGTGACCTTCATCTGCAGGCGGTTCTCGGCCAGCAGCGCCATGATGTCCGACAGCTTGCGCGGCCCATCACGCAGCAGCTGCTGCAGCTCCATCGCCTCGCTGGCGATGTTGGCTGCAGACAGCGACTTCTTCAGGCGCGCACGCATCACGTGCTGCAGCTGGCGCTCGACGATGCGGCGCGTGTCCAGCTCTGGCGCCAGCAGCCGGCACACGGTTTCCAGGTTGAGCAGGGCCTTGCCGAGCAGGCTCAGTTCCGGCGGCGTGCGCAGGCCGCAGGCGGTGGCGATGCGCACCATGTCCAGCACCACGCGGCCTTCGGAGAAACTGCCGCTGGCCGCATAGCGCGCGATCAGCTGACCGGTCTCGCGCAGGTAGCGCTCTTCATCGAAGGCCTCCAGCCGCGTGCTGATACTGATCAGGTCATCGGCCACTTCCTCGCCACGGCCGTCGACCGCAGCGAACAGGATCTTCAGCAGACGCTCGCGCAGGCGCGGCGGCATGTGCGCGACCATGCCCAGGTCGAAGATCGCCAGCCGGCCATCGGGCATCACCCGCAGGTTGCCCGGGTGCGGGTCTGCATGGATCTCGCCATGCACGAAGATCTGGTCCAGGTAGCCGCGGATCAGCGCCGCCGCCAACGGGTCCATGTCCTGCTCGGTGCGGCGTACGCCGGAGATCGCATCCACGCGCACGCCGGTGGCAAGCTCCATCGTCAGCACGCGCTGGCTGCTGTAGTCCCAGATCGGCTGCGGCACCCACAGCCGGCGGAACGGCCGCAGGTGCCGTCCGAAGCGCGCCAGGTTCTCGGCCTCGGCGTGGTAGTCCAGCTCCTGCATCAGGGTCTTGGCGAACTCGTTGAGCCAGTCGCGCAACCGCACGCGGCGACCGACCTGGGTCAGGTGGTCGGCGGCCAGCGCGAAGCTGCGCAGTGCCTCCAGGTCCGAGCGCAGCTGTGCGGCCACTTCGGGCTTCTGCACTTTCACCGCCACCTGGCGGCCATCGTGCAGCACCGCGCGATGTACCTGCGCGATCGAAGCACAGCCCAACGGCTCGGGATCGAACGAGGCAAACAGCTTGTTCACCCCTACGCCCAGTTCCTGCTCGATGATCGCGTGGATGCGCTCGACCGGGATCGGCGCCACCTTCTCCTGCATGCGCTCCAGCGCCGTGGCGAACTCCACCGGCACCATGTCCGGCCGCGTGGACAGCATCTGGCCCAGCTTGACGAAGGTCGGCCCCAACGCTTCCAGGTCGCTGACGAACTGTTCCGGATTGCCGTCGGCGGGCACGTCGGCCTGGTTGCTTGCCGCATCCAGGTTCATGCCCGAGAACACGCCCGAATGGCGGTAGCGCATCAGCAGGCGCAGGATCTGGCTGCGCCGGTTCATGCCTTTGACCAGCGGGGGATTGCCATTGGCGGCGGACGGATTGCTCAAGCGGGACTCCCATGCGACGAAGACAGGTAGCGCCGGCTGCGGGCCGGCAATGTCCGGATTCCGCAGTGTCGCCGGGGGGCGGTGGGCACGCGGTGAATCCGGTGTCTTCCGCAGTCCACATCGGATCGGTCAGAATCCGCCTATTCCCTTTCTTGGACGCCCCATGGCCGGTGCCAGCCTGTTCGCCCTGCTCGACGATATCGCCACCCTGCTCGACGATGTCTCGGTGCTGACCAAGGTCGCCGCGAAGAAGACCGCCGGCGTGCTCGGTGACGATCTGGCGCTGAACGCGCAGCAGGTCACCGGGGTCAACGCCAACCGCGAACTGCCGGTGGTGTGGGCGGTGGCCAAGGGCTCGCTGGTCAACAAGGTGATCCTGGTGCCGGCGGCCCTGGCGATCAGTGCGCTGGAAGCCTGGCTGCACAGCCGCGGCTGGAACGTGCCCCTGATCGTGCCGCTGATGATGATCGGTGGTGCCTTCCTGTGCTTCGAGGGCGTGGAGAAGCTGGCGCACCGCTTCCTGCATTCGGCCGACGACGATGCCGAGCGCCAGACCGAACGCCGCAAGGCGCTGGCCGACGCGCAGGTGGACATGGTCGCGTGGGAGAAGGACAAGGTGAAGGGTGCGATCCGCACCGACTTCATCCTTTCGGCCGAGATCATCGTACTGACCCTGGGCGTGGTCGCCACCGCATCGTTCACCAACCAGCTGGTCACGCTGGCCGTGGTTGCACTGGCGATGACGGTCTTCGTCTATGGGCTGGTGGCGGGCATCGTCAAGCTGGATGACGTGGGCCTGTACCTGTCGCGCAAGGGTGGGGCTGTTGCCGCCTTCGGTCGCGGCCTGGTCGCGTCGGCACCGTGGCTGATGAAGTTCCTGTCGGTGGCCGGCACCATTGCCATGTTCCTGGTCGGCGGCGGCATCCTGGTGCACAACGTGCCGGCGCTGCACCACGCAGTACAGGCGCTGGGCGGCGAGGGCCAGTGGGGCTGGCTGGTCAGCGCGGCGGGCAACATGGTGGTGGGCATCATCGCCGGCGCCATCGTGCTGGCGGCGGTGACCGGGTTCCAGAAGCTGCGCGGCAAGTAGTCGCCGGCAGGTTCCCCGGTAGAGGCCGACCTTGGTCGGCGCTTTGTTTCCCACGCGTGCCAACCAAGGTTGGCACCTACCAAAGCGGTTCAAGGTGGTCGGCATCGTCGCCGGCAGGTTCTCCGGTAGAGGCCGACCTTGGTCGGCGCTTTGTTTCCCACGCGTGCCAACCAAGGTTGGCACCTACCAAAGCGGTTCAAGGTGGTCGGCATCGTCGCCGGCGGGTTCCCCGGTAGAGGCCGACCTTGGTCGGCGCTTTGTTTCCTGCGTGTGCCAACCAAGGTTGGCACCTACCAAAGCAGTTCAGGGTGGTCGGGATCATCGCCGGCGGGTCGCCGGGTAAAGGCCGACCTTGGTCGGCGCTTTGTTTCTGCGTGTGCCAACCAAGGTTGGCACCTACCAACGTAGTTTGCTGCGGTCCGGACGGTCAGCCTGCCTGCACGCGGTTCTTGCCCTGTCGCTTGGCGGCATACAGCGCGTCGTCCGCGCGCCGCAGCAGGGTTTCGGTGTCGTCGCCGGGTTGCCATTGCGCCAGCCCGGCACTGAAATGCACCGGTACGCGCCGGTCCTGCACGGTCAGCACGCGATGCGCCAGTGAACGCTGAAGGCGCTGCACCGTGGCCATGCTGTCGGCGCCCTGGGTTTCCGGCAGCACCAGCACGAACTCGTCGCCGCCCAGCCGCGCGATGCCATCGGTGGCGCGCAGCAGCAGCTTGCAGACGGCCACCAGGTGCTGCAGCAGTGCATCGCCACCGGCATGACCATGTGCATCGTTGGTCTGGTGGAAATCATCCAGATCGATCACCGCCACGCCCAGCGGCGAGTTGTTGCGTGCGGCACGGGCCAGCTCGCGTTGCAGCAGTTCGTCCAGGCCGCGGCGGTTCAGCGCCTGGGTCAGTGGATCGATGCGTGCCAGGTCACCGGCCGCGCGCAGTTCCTGCTCCAGCTCGGCGATGCGCTGCTCGGCACGCTCCACTTCCTGCCGTGCGTTGGCCAGGTGATCGCGCGCCTGCGCGGCCTGCTGCTGCACCTTGCCGGTGTCGCGCATCACGTCCTGCAGCAGCTGGTTGAGGTCGGCGATGCTGCGCGCCTCGCGCAGCTGCAGTGCGTAGCTGCCGATGCGATCGTGGTACTCGCCGGTGCTGGTGGCCATGCCATCCATGCGCTCGATGAACTCGCCCATCAGCCCGCGCATCGCCGCCTTCGAATCGTCGATGCCCTGGCGCAGCAGGCCCTGCTTGTAGATCACTTCGCGCAGTTCGGCGCGGGTGCGCTCGACCGCGTCAGCTTCCAACGGCCCGTCCAGCAGCTGGCGTACCGCGGCGATCTGGCCCTGCAGCCAGCTGCGGTCATCCAGCAGCTCGCTCACGTTCTCCAGCAGCAGCGCGAACAGCTCCAGCAGCAGTGCCTGCTGCTCCTGCCAGCTCTCGGCACGCACGCCGACCTGGTGGCCAAGTTCGCGCACGCCCTGCTCGATCGGTTCCAGCGCCGTGCCTGGCTGCCACTGGCGCAGGTGCATGGCCAGTGCCTGCGCCTGTTCGCGCAGGTCCGGGTCGTGCTGCAGCAGCGCCACCACCGCGCCGCCCAGCAGCAGCCGCAGCTGCTCGGACAGGCGCAGGCTTTCGGGTTGCCCATCCGGCGAATGCTGTTCGATGGTGCGGATGTACTTGTCGATCAACTGCCGCATCGCGCGCCCGTAGCGCGGCCAATCGGCGCTGGCCTGCGCCGACTGCAGGCGGTCGCCCATATCGCCCAGCTCGCCGGGCAGGGTGGCCATGCCGTTGGCGAACGCGGCCAGCAGCGGTTCCGGCGCGTCGGCGCCTGCGAACAGCTGCTGCAGCGCCCCGCCACCGCCGCCCTGCAGCACCACGCGGTCGCCCAGCCCATCGTCCACCACCGCGCGCACGCGTGCCGGCGGCCCAAGGGCGGTACCGGGGGCAGGGCGGTGGTCGGGCTGGTCCGTCATGGAGCGAATCCTGGGGGCTGGCAGGGACTGGTTCCAGCATATCGGCGCGGCCGCCGACGGCTTGAACGGCTAGGATGGGCGACAGGATGCCGCAGTGGAGGTGGTGATGCGCGTGATGTTGCTGGGGGCGACCGGCCTGGTCGGTGGGCTGACCCTGCCCCGGCTGCTGGACGACTCGCGCTGCAGCGCCGTGATCGCCCCGACCCGTCGCCCGTTGGGCGCAGCCCACGGGAAGCTGGAGAACCCGGTACTGGCCTTCGATGCGCTGCCCGCCGCCGCCGGGTGGGCGGGCGTGGACGCGGTCATCTGCGCGCTCGGCAGCACCATTGCCCAGGCTGGCAGCCGCGAGGCCTTCCATCGCATCGACCATGATTACCCGCTGGCGTTCGCCCGTCTGGCGCAGGCGCAGGGTGCGCAGACCTATGTGCTGAATTCCGCAGCCGGTGCCGATCCGCGGTCGTCGATCTTCTACAGCCGGGTGAAGGGTGAATTGGAGCGCGATTTGCGCGCGCTGGGCTTCACCTCGTTGACCCTGGTCCGCCCAGGGTTGATCGGCGGCGAGCGCAACGAGGTGCGGCGCGGTGAGCGTCTCGCGCTGAAGGTGCTGGGCGTGCTGGGGCCGGTACTGCCGCGGGCGTGGCGGATCAACCCGGCGAGCGAGATCGCCAAGGCGCTGGTCGAGGCCGCGCTGGCCCCGCAACCGGGTGAGCACGTGGTGGCATCGAGCGCACTGGCCGGCTGATGTCGCGTGCGCTGCGCCTGACCCAGCTCCAACAGCTGCTGCGCCGCCATCGGCGGCCGGTGGCCGGCCAGGTGCTGGCCGACGCGCTGGGAGTCAGCCTGCGCACGCTGTACCGCGATATCGAAACCCTGCGCGAGCAGGGCGCCGACCTGCGCGGCGAGGCCGGCGTCGGCTACCAGCTGACGCCGAGCGATACCCTGCCGCCGATGACCCTGCCACCGGCCGAGATCGACGCGCTGGTGCTGGGCCTGCGCTGGGTTGCGGCCCGTACCGAACCCGCGTTGGCCGAAGCCGCACGCGATGCCCTGGCGCGTATCGCCCATGTGTTGCCCGCAGCGCGGCGCGAGGCCCTGCGTGACAGTGGCCTGCGGGTGGGCCCTTCGCGTGCGGCGGCCAAGGTTCCCCCAGCTCGTCTGCAGGCCGTGCGAGAGGCTGTCGGTTCACAGCAGCGCCTGAAGTTCGGCTACGAGGACGCGCACGGCCAGCGCAGCGAGCGCATCGTCTGGCCGTTCGCGCTGGGCTACTTCGATGAGGTGCCGATGCTGGCGGCGTGGTGTGAGCGCCGCGAGGATTTTCGCCATTTCCGCCTGGATCGCATCCGCCAGGTGCGCGTGCTGGAGGAGCACTACCTCGTACCACGCGCCACGCTGCTGCGGCGCTGGCAGAAGGCGCAGGGCATCGCGCCGGACTGGCTGGACCGTTCGTAGCGTCGGGTCCGCTCGACTGCTGCTGCGTTCTGCTTCCTGCCTCTGGGGGAGGGCGGCCTTCGCACTTTGCTCCTGGTAGGGGGCGAGCTTGCTCGACCGCCTTTGATCTTCGCGAACAGCAGTCGAGCAAGCTCGACCTCTACCAGGGCAGTGGCAACGGCAGTCGAGCAGGCTCGGCCTCTACCAGGGCAGGAGCGACAGCAGTAGAGCACGCTCGCCGCTACTGACAGAATCTGTCAGCAGGGCCGTACCACCATGATCGCTCCCAACAACGGAGCTTCCCCATGTTCACGCCCAGCACCCTGCTGCAGTACGTGCGCGACGTCGCCACCAGCGCCTCTTTCTACAGTGGCATCCTCGGCAAGCCACCGGTCGAGCAGTCACCCGGTTTTGCGCTGTTCCTGCTCGGCGATGGCGCCGCACTCGGCCTGTGGCAACGCGATGACGTGCAACCGCCGGTGTCTGCGCAGGCAGGCGCCGCCGAACTGGCGATGGTGGTCGCAAACCCCGAGGCCGTGCAGCAGATGCACGATGCGTGGCGTGGGCTCGGCGTGCAGATCCTGCAGTCGCCGGTGACGCTGGAGTTCGGCCACACCTTCGTCGGTGCCGACCCTGATGGCCACCGGCTGCGTGTGTACAGCCGCGCCGAAGGCATGGTCGCGCGCGATTGATCGCCCGCATTGTGTAGATCCACGCCATGCGTGGATGCCGGAAAAAAAACGCCGGGCAATGCCCGGCGTTCTCTCCAAGTCATGTGCCAACCAACGGTTGGCACCCACCGGTCAGGTGGCCGATCAGCTGGCCAGTGCCAGGTCGTCCATCATCGCGCGCAGGAAGCGGGCGGCTTCACCGCCCGTGGCTGCGCGGTGGTCGAAGGTGACCGACAGCGGGATCACCTTGTGCGCTTCCACGCCGCCCATCACCGGGGTCATCTGGTGGCGGGCTCGGCCGGCACCGACGATGGCCACGCACGGCGGCACCACGACCGGGGTCGCGTAGCGGCCGGCGAACATGCCGAAGTTGGACAGCGAGATGGTGTAGCCACTCAGTTCCGACGCCGCGATCGAACGCGATTCCACCTGCTCGCGCAGGCGGTTGACGCCTTCGCGGATGCCGCGTGCGTCGAGCATGTCGGCGTTGCGCAGGGCCGGCACGAACAGGCCGTCGTCGGTGTCCACGGCGATGCCGATGTCCACCTGCGCGTGCAGGGTACGGGTCAGCGCTTCACCGTCGAACCAGGCGTTCATCGCCGGCACCTTCTGCGCGGCGACCACGATCGAACGCACCAGGCGCGCGGTGACGTCGTTGCCGGGCAGCCAGGCATGGATGTCGGCGTCGTCGTTCAGCGTGGTCGGCACGACCTTGCTGTGCGCATCGGCCATCACGCGGGCCATGTTGCGGCGCACGCCCTTCAGCGGTTCCGGCTGGCCCTTGGCGACCACGCCGGGCGGCTGGGTGCGCATCGGCTTGCCGGCGGCAGACAGCGGGGTGCGGGCTTCGCTCTGCACCGGGGCGGACACCTGCGCCGGGGCCGGCGTGGCATTCGCGGCGGCAGCGACCGGTGCCGGTGCGGCGCCGAGTTTGGCGGTGCCGTTGGCGGCGGCCTGCTTGACGTCGGCCATGGTCACCGCGCCATCGGTGCCGGTAGCGGCCACGCGGCTCAGGTCCACGCCCAGCTTGCGCGCCATCGCACGCACGGCCGGCACGGCCTTGACGCCACCGACGGCCAGCGCCTGTTCGGCATGCACGGCATTGGAGCTCTGCATCGCGCCGACCACGGTACCGGCGTCATCGCGCTCGGCCGCGGCGGGCTTGGCCTCCTCGGCGGCTACCGGAGCGGCCGCAGCCGGCAGCGGCGGCGGGGTCGGTGCGGCCGCCGGTGCAGCGTGGCCATGGCTGTGGCCGGTGTCCTGGCCATCGGCACGCTGCGGCAGGTTCGGGTCCAGTTCGAAGCTGGCCAGCACCGAGCCGGTCGGGATGATGTCGCCGGCGCCGCCGGACAGCTTCAGCACCTTGCCGGAGAACGGCGAGGGCACTTCCACCACGGCCTTGGCGGTCTCCATCGACACCAGCGGCTCGTCCAGCTTGATCACATCGCCTTCCTTGACGAACCACTCGACGATGGTCGCGTCCGGCAGGCCTTCGCCCAGGTCGGGCAGGTTGAAGTTCTTGGTCTGGCTCATTTGCAGTTCTCTTCCAGCAGTTCCAGTTCGCGGGCCGGCAGCCAGCCCGTCGCGCCATTGGCGCGCTCGGACCACCACCACCCGCCGTGTTCGTGATGAAGCTTCACCATCTCGCCGCTTTCCACATCCAGCTCGCGGGCGTCGTAGTCGCACAGCGCTTCGGCGCGACCCTCGTCCAGCAGCTGCAACCAGGCGATGGGCGCCCATCCAGCGCGCCCATCGTTGGTGCGTACCCAGGCAAACGCCGGCCATTCCTCGTCACGGACACCTACTTCGACGATCTGGCCGGTGCGGAACCGGAGCGGGTTGGGATACTGGCTGCGGTAAGCCCCCAGAAGGCGGGCCCGCATGTCAGCCGGCCGCCACCGCGCGCTTGGCCGCAGCCACGATCCGCTCAACGCTCGGCAGGTACTTCATTTCCAGGCGGAACAGCGGAATGTGGGTGTCGTAGCCAGTGACGCGCTCGACCGGTGCCAGCAGGTCGTAGATCGATTCCTCGGCCAGGCGCGCGGCGATCTCGGCGCCGAAGCCCGCGGTTTTCGGGGCCTCCTGCACGATCACGCAGCGGCCGGTCTTGGCCACCGATTCGGCGATGGTGGCGAAGTCCAGCGGACGCAGCGTGGCCACGTCGATGACTTCGGCACTGATGCCTTCGCCGGCCAGCTTGTCCGCCGCTTCCAGCGCTTCCTTCACCTGCGCGCCCCAGGTCACCAAGGTCACGTCGGTGCCGTCGCGCAGCACGAAGCAGACGTCCAGCGGCAAGGCTTCGCCGTCGTTGACGACCACTTCCTTGTACTGGCGGTAGATGCGCTTGGGCTCCATGTAGATCACCGGATCCGGCTCGCGGATCGCGGCCAGCAGCAGGCCATAGGCACGCTGCGGCGACGACGGCAGCACCACGCGCAGGCCCGGCACGTTGGTGAAGATCGCCTCGTTGGCTTCGCTGTGGTGTTCCGGCGCGCGGATGCCACCGCCCCACGGCACGCGCAGCACCATCGGGCAGTGCAGGCGGCCACGCGTGCGGTAACGCAGGCGTGCCGCGTGGCAGACGATATGGTCGACCATCGGGTACATGAAGCCGTCGAACTGGGCTTCGGCCACCGGCTTCATGCCCTGTGCGGCCAGGCCGATGGTCAGGCCGGCGATGGTGGTTTCGTCCAGCGGGGTATCGAGGATGCGGTCCGAGCCGAAGCGCTGCTGCAGCCCGGCGGTGGCGCGGAACACGCCGCCGTTGACGCCCACGTCCTCGCCCAGCACCAGCACCGACGGGTCGTGTTCCAGCTCCCAGGCCAGCGCCTGGGTGATGGCTTCGATGAGGGTGATCGGGGTGGTGGTCATGCTCTCTTCTCCGCGCGCGACCGCAGCGCTGTCGGCGGCGTTGGTGTGCGCGCCGGGCGCGCCGTTCTTGATCTCATCCATGGCGCTTCTCCAGGGCGATCGCCTGGGCACGCTGGGCCAGCAGGTCCGGCGGCGGATCGGCATACAGGAAGTCGAACATCGCCTCGACCGGCTGCACCGGCGTGTTGAGGTACAGGTTCACTTCCTCGTCCACGCGCGCGCCGCACTCGGCGACCCAGGCGGTTTCCTCTTCCTCGCTCCACACACCGGCGTTGATCAGGTACTTGCGCAGGCGCAGCATCGGCTCGCGCTGCCAGGCATCCTTCACTTCAGCATCGTCGCGGTAGCGGCGCGCGTCATCGGCGGTGGTGTGGTCGGACAGGCGGTAAGTCATCAGTTCCAGCACGGTGCCACCGTCGCCGGCCAGCGCACGTTCGCGCGCCTGCTCCATGGCAGCCAGCACCGCGATCAGGTCGTTGCCGTCCACCTGCAGGCAGTGCAGGCCGCCAGCCAGGCCCTTCTGCGCCAGCGTTTCGGCACCGGTCTGGGCCGAACGCGGGACCGAGATGGCCCAGCCGTTGTTGACGATGCACAGGATCAGCGGGAGCTTGTAGGCGCCGGCCGAATTCAGTGCCGCGTAGAAGTCGGTCTTGGAGCTGCCGCCGTCGCCGCACACCGCCACGGCGATCTGCGGTTCCTTGTTGAGCTTGAACTTCAGCGCGGCGCCTGCGGCATGCAGGCACTGGGTGGAGATCGGCACGCAGAACGGGAAGTCCTTGGCCGCGTTGCCGCCGTAATCGTTGCCGCGTTCGTCGCCGCCCCAGTACATCAGCACGTCGTGCGGGCGCACGCCACGCATGAACATCGCGCCATACTCGCGGTACGAAGGCGCGAACACGTCGTCCTTCTGCATCGCCGCGCCGATACCCACGTGCGCGGCTTCGTGGCCCAGGCAGGCGGCATAGGTGCCCAGCTTGCCGGTGCGCTGCAGTGCGATGGATTTGCTGTCGAACGTACGTACGAACAGCATCTGCTTGAACAGCGGTACCAGGACCTGGGGGTCGCGCAGCGACGCGGGCAGGTCATCGCGGACGAGTTTGCCGTCCGTATCCAGGTACTGCAGGTATTCGATCTTGAATTCAGCGGCAACCGTCATTGCGTACTGCACCTTCGACAGAGAAGTTACAAATGATATGAATCGCCATGTTAAGGAACGCGTACGGAATAGCCTTCCTGCGCCGCAACACGGCAACGCCCTGTTTTACCCCTGCCGGCGGGTGGGGGGCCAATAACAACAACGTATTCAGTCGTTGCTGCAAAGCATCAGAATACGCCTCTGGCCGACTGCTGGCGCAACGACCCGATCGGTTCCACGCGCAGGCCCCGCATCGGCCAATGCTCCACGGGGCACCGCACGCCCCGGTATGGACCCGGCGGCTGCCAGCGCGGCGGCAACGCGCTACCCTTGCCGCCCCCGATCTGGTCCCGCCCATGTCCGTCGACAACAACCAACGCGATCTCGAAGCCGGCATCCACACCGACCTGCAGGGACGCCTGACCTATGGCGGCTACCTGCGGCTGGACCAGCTGCTCAGCGCGCAGCAGCCGCTGTCGAGCCCGCCGCACCACGACGAGATGCTCTTCATCATCCAGCACCAGACCTCGGAGCTGTGGCTGAAGCTGCTCGGCCACGAACTGCGTGCGGCGATCGGCTTCCTGCAGCGCGATGAAGTCTGGCAGTGCCGCAAGGTGCTGGCGCGCAGCAAGCAGGTGTTGCGCCAGCTGACCGAGCAGTGGTCGGTGCTGGAAACGTTGACCCCGTCCGAATACATGGGGTTCCGCGACGTGCTGGGCCCGTCTTCGGGCTTCCAGTCGCTGCAGTACCGCCACATCGAGTTCCTGCTGGGCAACAAGAACGCGCAGATGCTGCAGGTGTTCGAGCACGACCCGGCCGGGCAGGCGCAGCTGCGCACCGTGCTGGAGGCGCCGAGCCTGTACGAGGAATTCCTGAAGTACCTGGCCCGCTTCGGCCATGCCGTGCCGGCGGTCTACGAGGCCCATGACTGGACCCAGCCGCATGTGGCCGACGACGCGCTGCAGCCGGTCTTCGAACGCATCTACCAGGACACCGATCGCTACTGGCGCGAGTACGCGCTGTGCGAGGACCTGGTGGACCTGGAGACCGCCTTCCAGCTGTGGCGATTCCGACACATGCGCACGGTGATGCGCGTGATCGGCTTCAAGCGCGGCACCGGCGGCTCGTCCGGCGTGGGCTTCCTGGCCAAGGCGCTGGAGCTGACCTTCTTCCCCGAACTGTTCCAGGTGCGCACCAGCCTGCAGGCGGCGCCCCCGGCAGAACTGGGCTGACCCCCATTCAGCTTGGACCCCGGCCATTGGCTGGATCGTTTCAGATGCAAGTTCAGCGAGCAGGCTGGCACCTGCCTCAAACGGCGTGTATTTGACGTGAACGGCAGAAGTCGGTGATCCTCGCGCGTTGCTCCAACTGCACAGCGGACGTGCTCGTCATCCACCGAACCAGGAAATCCGCATGAGCGTAAACGCCACTGCGAACACCCCAGAGCCGGCGCTGCCGGACTTCAAGACCACGCTGGGCCACCCGCGCCCGTTGTGGATGCTGTTCATGACCGAGTTCTGGGAGCGCTTTGCGTTCTACGGCATCCGCTGGGCGTTGGTGCTGTACATCGTCGCCCAGTTCTACAACGGCAGCGCTGCCGGTGAAGGCGACGCCAGCCGCATCTATGGCGCCTACCTGGCCCTGGTATACGCCGCGGCGATCTTCGGTGGCTACGTGGCCGACCGGGTACTGGGCTACCAGCGCTCGATCCTGACCGGCGCGATCATCATGGCCGCAGGCCTGTTCATGATCTCGCTGCCGCAGGAGCACATCTTCAAGCTTGGCCTGGCCACGATCATCGTAGGCAACGGCCTGTTCAAGCCCAACATCTCGACCATGGTCGGCAAGCTGTACGGCCTGAAGGACGAGCGCCGCGACTCCGGCTTCACCATCTTCTACATGGGCATCAACATCGGCGCGATGATCGCCCCGGTGCTGACCGAGTACCTGGCCCGCAAGGTGTTCGGTACCGACGCGATGCCGTCCTACAAGGTCGTGTTCATCGCCTCGGGCGTGGGCATGCTGATCTCGCTGGTGTGGTTCTACATCGGTCGCGCCGGCCTGAAGGGCATCGGTGCACCGCCGGCCGGCGCTGAAGGCTTCGGCCGCATCATCATGGTGCTTGCCGGTGCCGTGGTCGCCATCCCGGTGGCGTACTTCCTGCTGGCTACCGGTGCCACCGCGCTGGCCTGGATCCTGGGCGCGATGTTCACCGCGCTGGCCATCCTGCTGCTGGTCGAGGGCGTCCGCGAAGGCAAGGTGCAGCGCGACCGCGTGATCGCCATGCTGATCATCTTCGCCTTCAACGTGATGTTCTGGATGTTCTTCGAACAGGCCGGCAGCTCGTTCACCTTCCTGGCCGAGAACATCGTCAACCGCCAGTTCGGTGACTGGACCTTCCCGACCGCGTGGTTCCAGTCGGTCAACTCGGTGGCCATCATCACCCTGGCGCCGGTCATCGCCTGGATCTGGGTGGCCATGGGCCGCGCCAATCCGTCCATCCCGCGCAAGTTCGGCCTGGGCCTGCTGTTCAACGGCGCCGCCTTCGCCCTGCTGATGTTCGCCCTGTCGCAGATGGTCGTTGACGGCAAGATCCCGTTCTGGACCCTGTTCATGGTCTACGTCATCCAGTCGGTGGGTGAGCTGTGCCTGTCGCCGATCGGCCTGTCGATGGTGACCAAGCTGGCCCCGGTGCGCCTGGTCGGCTTCGGCATGGGTGGCTGGTTCCTGTCCACCGGCATCGGCAACAACCTGTCGGGCATCTTCGCCGGCGTGGTCAGTGGTGAAGGCGGCATGACGGTCGAGTCGGCCCTGAAGGGGTATACCTTCGGGTTCTGGGCCCTGATCGGCTCCGGCGTGGTGCTGTTCCTGATCGCCCCGCTGATCAACAAGCTGATGCACGGCGTCAAGTAATGATGAGAGGGTAGAAGGCATGCGCAGCAAGCTCGGTGGTGCAATGGTGGTGGTCTGTGCGG
Organism: Stenotrophomonas sp.; assembly: GCF_059505245.1. Taxonomy (NCBI): domain Bacteria; kingdom Pseudomonadati; phylum Pseudomonadota; class Gammaproteobacteria; order Lysobacterales; family Lysobacteraceae; genus Stenotrophomonas; species Stenotrophomonas sp. The sequence continues at coordinate 110,071 of NZ_JCACKF010000002.1, read as the reverse complement.
CGCTGATCGGCGCCTGTTCGCAACCGCAACCGCCTGCCGCCGCCGAGCCCACGCAGCCCCTGGATACCCGACCCACCGAGCCACCGGTTGCTGACCCCAGCGAACCGGTGGCCTCGGGCAACACCCCGGTGGCGGCGGACATCGCCGCCATCGCCGGGCTCGGCGCGCAGTTCGACCCGGCCCGCAACCCCGCCGACGACCTGGCCACCGCCAAGGTGGAAGCCCAGCGTGGCAAGAAGCGGATCCTGCTGGAGGTCGGCAACGCCGCCTGTGAGCGCTGCCGGGCGCTGGACGACGTGGTGGAAGGCAACGGCGACCTGCGTCGCTTCCGCGATGCCCACTACGTGTGGGTGAAGGTCAACGCCAGCGACGAGCAGCCCAACACCGCCTTCTTCGCCCAGTACCCGGTGATGGCGCGCGACTACCCGTACCTGCTGGTGCTCGATGCAGATGGCGGCCTGCTGGTATCGCAGGCCACCGGCGAGCTGCGCAGGGGCGAGGCGTTCCAGCCTGCGCGGGTGAGTGCCTTCCTCAAGCAGTGGGCGCCTGACAAACCGGAATAGGGTAGTGCCGGCCGCTGGCCGGCATGCTCTGGTGGGTGCCGACCGCTGACCGCCCACCCCGGTGGGTGCCGACCGTTGGTCGGCACTGAGGCGCATCCACGCCTGGCGCGGATCTACTGCGCGCACCGTCACACTCTCTGAATCGGCGTCTCAACTTCACCGTGAGCACGCCGTTACCGGCAAGGACCTCAGTCGACATCCCGTCGATGCAACCTTCCGGAACGCCCATGCACAGCGACCACGCCGAACGATTGCCCGAACCCGCCAGCGACCTGGCCGAGGGTGGGGCAGGCGAGGGCGTGACCCTGCCGCCGCAGGAAGCGCTGCTGGATGACGCCGGTACCGGCGAGGACAGCGTCGACCTGGCGCCGCCACGCCATCGCCTGCCGCAGATCGCGCTGCCCGACAACGTGGTGCTGAAGGGGGCGGTGCAGAAGCTGGTCGAGCAGAAGTCCCGGCTTGATGCGCTGGCCGCCGAAGGCCAGCTGGCCGGGCTGCTGCCGCCCGAATGGCAGGGCCACGGCGCGCGCGCGATCGAGCTGTCCACCTTCATCCAGGGCGTGCTGCCCTTCCTGCAGACCGGCGAGCGTGGCGAGACCGCCCCCGCGCGACTGCCGGTGCGCCATGTGTTGGGTGACGACAGCCGCTGGGGCCTGGACGATGTGGCCGAACCGAAATCACTGGCGTGGTATCTGGCCAGTGACGAGCGCGCCACGGCCGGCAGCAAGGACGTCGCCGAGGCATATCTGGTGGGCGCACTGGGCCTGGCGTGGATGCAGGAAGGTCGCAGCCGCCCCGGCTTCCTGCGCGCGATGGGCCAGGACAGCCTGGCCGCGCGGGTGACCATGCTCGGCTATCCGCCGGCCAACGAACTGGCGCTGTACAGCGTCACTGCGCACGGCCAGCCGCAGATCTGGTGCGTGCACGGGCGCCGCCGCATGCGCCCGCTGGTGGCGCCGTGGTTGAGCGTGCCGCTGCTGACCGCCTACGGCGTGCCGGCGCCGGTTGCGTGGCCGTCCAGCTTCCCGCCGGTGGAAGCGGTGGCCGAGCTGCTGGCGACTGCCCGCCTGGGGCGCGCGCTGCCGGAAGTGGACCTGGCCAAGGCCGTGGCGAAGATCGCCGAGGACGCCGCCTCGGACGCCTGGCAGCCGGTCAGCCTGCTGCAGCTCAACACCTGGTCACCGCGCTGGCACTTCTTCCTGGGCACCTTCGTCGGCCTGCCGTCGTTGCTGCTGGTGGCGGCGGCGCTGGCGCTGCCGGGGGCGGTCGAAGCAGCGACGGTGGCCGCCTCGCTGGGCTTCGCCGGCGGCGCCATCGCAGCACTGGCCGTGCCGTGGATCCACGCACGCCGCAAGCACCTCAGCTGAAAAAAGGGGACGGAGGGGATTAAGCCGCAATCAGCACAGGTGTGCCTGATGCGACTTAATCCCCTCCGTCCCTTTTTCTTTCAGACGCCTTCGCCCATCCGCTCCAGGCCTTCGCCGGCCAGGCGAAGGATCAGCTTTTCCAGCACCTGCTCTTCCTCTTCGCTCAGCACCGACATCAGCTTGCGGGTGATCTCGATCACCATCGGCGCGATGGTCTCGTACACCTCGAAACCGGCAGCCGACAGCGCCAGCACCGAGCGGCGGCGATCGTCGCCGTGGGTCTCGCGCTTGATGAAGCCGCGCTCCAGCAGGCGGGCCACGGCGCGGCTGACCGCCACCTTGTCCATCGCCGTGCGGTCGGAGACCTCGCTGGCCGAGGAGCCCGGGTACAGCGCCAGGATGGTGATGACCCGCCACTCGGGGATCGCCAGACCGTAACGATCGCCGTACAGCTTGGCGATGTTGCCGCTGACCCGGTTGGACAGCACGCTCAGCCGGTACGGCAGGAACTGTTCCAGGTCGAGCAGGACGTGCGAGGCACGCAGGCGGGTCGAAACGGGATCGGCGGGGCTCATGTTGCGGTGCACCTTGCTGGTGGTTTCAAGTGTAACTATAAGGGGTGGGTCCAGACCCTGCATTCTCGCCGGGTCCCTACCTGCCCGCACCTGGTTTGTACCGATGCGGTACCGATTCGGAGCCACGCCATGAATACCGCAGTCCCGACCGCCTCGCATCCCAATCCCGGCATGCAGGTCACCACCTTCGAGAACCCGATGGGCATCGACGGCTTCGAGTTCGTCGAATTCGCCGCCCCGGCCGGCCGTGGCCAGGAGCTGCACGAGTACTTCCGGAAGATGGGCTTCAGCGCGGTGCTCAAGCACAAGCAGCGTCCGATTACCGTCTATCGCCAGGGCGACGTCAACTTCCTGGTCAACGAAGACCCCGATTCGTTCGCCGCCGACTTCGCCGAAAAGCATGGCCCCTGCGCCTGTGGCTTCGCCATCCGCTTCAAGAAGCCGGGCCAGGAGGTCTACCAGACCGCGCTGGGCAACGGCGCCGAAGCCATCGCCTTCAAGCCGGACAGCAAGGCGGTCAGCGCGCCGGTCATCAAGGGCATCGGCGACTGCATGCTGTACCTGGTCGACCGCTATGGCAGCGCCGGCAGCATCTACGACGGCGACTACGAGCCGATCGCAGGGGCCGACCTGCACCCGTTCGGCTTCGGCCTGACCTTCATCGACCACCTGACCCACAACCTGTACTTCGGCAACATGCAGCAGTGGTCGGACTACTACGAGCGCCTGTTCAACTTCCGCGAGATCCGCTACTTCGACATCAAGGGCCTGAAGACCGGCCTGGTGTCCAAGGCGATGACCGCGCCGGACGGCATCGTGCGCATCCCGCTGAACGAATCGTCCGACCCGAAGAGCCAGATCAACGAGTACCTGGACGCGTACAAGGGCGAGGGCATCCAGCACATCGCCTGCTTCACCGAGAACATCTACGAGACCGTCGAAGCGATGCGCGCGCAGGGCGTGGATTTCCTCGACACGCCGGAAACCTATTTCGACGTGATCGACCAGCGCGTGCCGAACCACGGTGAAGACGTGGCGCGCCTGGCCAGGAACAAGATCCTGATCGACGCCGATCCGGAAACCCACCAGCGCAAGCTGCTGCAGATCTTCACCCAGAACTGCATTGGCCCGATCTTCTTCGAGATCATCCAGCGCAAGGGCAACGAAGGTTTCGGCGAAGGCAACTTCACCGCGCTGTTTGAAAGCATCGAGCGCGACCAGATCCGCCGCGGCGTGCTGTAAGGTCCGCAGGCAATGTCGGCGTCCCGTCGGCATTGCCTGTCCGAATGGTAGTGCCGGCCGCTGGCCGGCAATCTCTGGAGTTCCCATGTCCCCCGCCATCACCGCCCGCGGCTACCAGTCCGGCTTCGGCAACGAATTCGCCACCGAGGCCGTCGCCGGCGCGCTGCCAGTCGGGCAGAACTCACCGCAGAAGGTGGCCCACGGCCTGTACGCCGAACAGCTGACCGGCACCGCCTTCACCGCGCCGCGCGGCAGCAATCGCCGCAGCTGGCTGTACCGGATCCGCCCCGCGGTGACCCATGGCGAGTTCACTCCGTTCGCGCAGTCGCAGCTGCAGTGTGATTTCGGCGCACAGCCGGCTTCACCGAACCAGCTGCGCTGGAGCCCGCTGCCGCTGCCGGAGCTGCCGACCGACTTTGTCGAAGGCCTGTACACGATGGGTGGCAACGGCTCGCCCGACGCGCATGCCGGCGTGGGCATCCACCTTTACGCTGCCAACCGCGACATGGTCGGCCGCTACTTCTACGACGCCGACGGTGAACTGCTGATCGTGCCGCAGCTGGGCGCACTGCGCCTGCTGACCGAGCTGGGCGTGATCGAGATCGAGCCGCAGCAGATCGCGGTGATCCCGCGCGGCGTGCGGTTCCGCGTGGAACTTCCCGATGGCCCGAGCCGCGGCTACATCTGCGAGAACTACGGCGCGCTGCTGAAGCTGCCCGACCTTGGCCCGATCGGTTCCAACGGCCTGGCCAACCCGCGTGACTTCGAGACCCCGCACGCGGCGTTCGAGGATGTCGATGGCGATTTCGAACTGATCGCCAAGTTCGAGGGCCGCCTGTGGCGCGCGCCGATCGACCATTCGCCGCTGGACGTGGTGGCCTGGCACGGCAATTACGCGCCATACCGCTACGACCTGCGTCGCTTCAACGCCATCGGTTCGATCAGCTACGACCATCCGGACCCGTCGATCTTCCTGGTGCTGCATTCGCCCAGCGACACACCCGGCACCAGCAACATGGACTTCGCGATCTTCCCGCCGCGCTGGCTGGTGGCGCAGAACACGTTCCGCCCGCCGTGGTTCCACCGCAACATCGCCAGCGAGTTCATGGGCCTGGTGCATGGTGCCTACGATGCCAAGGCCGAAGGCTTCGTGCCGGGTGGCGCATCGCTGCACAACTGCATGAGCGGTCACGGCCCGGATGCGCCGACCTTCGACAAGGCCTCCAATGCCGATCTGTCCAAGGCCGATGTGATCAAGGACACGATGGCCTTCATGTTCGAGACCCGCGCGGTGATCCGCCCGACCGCGCAGGCGCTGGCCGCCGGCCATCGCCAGGGCGATTACCAGCAGTGCTGGAACGGCCTGCGCAACAACTACCGCTGACCCGAAAAAGGGGACGGAGGGGATTAAGCCGCAATCAGCACACGTGTGCCTGAAACGACTTAATCCCCTCCGTCCCCTTTTTCTTCAGGCGGCCTCGGTGAACGCGTCGCAATGCTCCAGCGGCAGCGCTTCCAGCAGGCGTTGCCGCACACGCTGGCAATAACCCTCCGAGGTCAGCCCGGGCAGCATCTGCATCGCCGAGTGCAGCACCTGCAGTACTTCACTTTCGGCGCGCGCCTGCTGCAGGTCGCGGAACAGCGCCGCCGCCTGCGGGTGGCGCTGCATTTCCAGGATGCCCAGTACATAGATGCGCGCGGCCACCAGCGAGCGGCGGCGCTCGCTGCCGGTTGCGGGTGCAGCCGGTGCCGCCGCCGGCGTGGCGGGTGCCGGTGCTGCCGCGTCTGCGGGTGGTGGTGGTGGCGGTGCGGCTGTGGCGCCGGTACCGGTGCTCAGGTAGCCGGCCTGCACCAGCTGGATGACCATGGCGGGCGCGTCCTGGCCGAGCAGGCCGGTCAGGTCGGCGATGCTGCGCTGGCCGTCGCACAGGATCAGCAGCCGGCGCTGGCGCATGTCCAGCGGCGCGCGATGGGCCTGCAGCGCGGTTCGGGCGAGTTCGGTCTTGCGCGGTTGCATGGAAGGGACAGCCAAGTCGGTGCACGCCGAGCCTGAACGAAGGCGATGAAACCGCGATGACAATGCAGCGCCTGCACACGGGATGGGCTAGCGTGCAGCCATCTTCGTGCCAGGGAACCGCACCGATGAAGCACCTTCCGCTTGCTGGTCTGTTGCTCCTTTCGCTCACCGCCTGCAGTGCTGGCCCCGACAAGCAGGGGGCGGCCGGCAGTGGCAGCGACACCCCGGCCGAAACCGCCTCGGCGACCGGGCCCGCGCAGTCGGCGGATCCCGACCTGGCCGCCCGCCCGGCCAACGACCTCCGCAAGGACAGTCCAGCGCGCCTGGACGGCTTCGGCGGCGTCACGCTGGGCGCCGGCATCGCCGAGGTCCGCAGCGGCTTCGGCACGCCGCTGCAGGGACTGGGCACCGACGCCAATGGCAAGCCCCTGCCGGCCGACGACAGCAACGACGGCTGCTACTTCCTGCGTCCGCAGGGCGCTGAAGACCCTCGCCTGATGATCGAGGCACGCAAGCTGGTGCGCTATGACGTGCGCAGTGCGGCGATCATCGCTCCGGGCGGCGGCAAGGTCGGCATGACCCTGGGCGAGCTGCAGGTGCTGTACCCAGAGCGCGCGGACGTCGGCCCTGACAAGTACGACGAGAAGGCGCAGCACCTGCGCGTGCGCCCGGCGCAGGAAGGCGGGGCGGTCATCGACTTCGCGCTCGGCGCCGATGGTCGGGTCAGCGCCTGGCGCGTCGGCCAGACCCCGCAGGTCGATTACGCCGAAGGCTGTGGCTGATCCTTGATCCACCGCCCAGCCATGCGCTCGGGCCAAGCGTAGAATCGCGCCACCACTGCTGGGGAGTGCTCGATGATCGCCATTGCCATTGCCTGGTTCCTGCTCGGCCTGCTGTTGCTGGCGCTGGGCGGGGATTCCATCGTCAAGGCCGTGTCCGGCCTGGCCCAGCGCTTCGGGGCCAGCCCGTTCACTGCCGGGCTGCTGCTGCTCGGGGTGACCACCTCGTTGCCGGAACTGGCGGTCAATGCGCGCGCGCTGGCGGTCGGCCAACCGGAGCTGGCACTGGGCAATGCCGTGGGCAGCAGCATCGTCAACCTGGGCTTCACCCTGGCGGTGGCAGCCATCGCCGCGCCCCTGTTGCTGCGCGCGCGCCTGCAGACGGTGCTGTGGTGGTCGCTGCTGGTGGCCGGCGTGCTGCTGGTCCTGTTCGGGCTGGATGGTCGCCTGGCGCGCTGGGAAGGCGGCGTGCTGGTGGCAGGCTTCATCGTCATGCAGGTGCTGCTGCTGCGCCGCGGCCGCGTTGAGCGTGCCGAGGTGCAGGCGGCCATCGCCGAGTCCGCCCTGAGCCGCACCAGCCTGCCGTTGAACGTGCTGCGGGTGCTGATCGCAGCGCTGACGCTGTACTGGGGCGCGCGCCTGGTCGTGGGCGCCGCCGCTGACTTCGGTGCCGCGCTGGGCTGGACACCGCTGCTGGTCGGCCTGCTGCCGGTGGCGATCGGCACCGCACTGCCGGAGGTGGCAACCGCAATTGCTGCCGCGCGTCGCGGCCACGGCGACATGGTGCTTGGCCACGTGCTGGGCTCCAGCGTGGTCAACCTGCTGCTGGTGATCGGGGCGATGGCGGTATTGCAGCCGTTGGCGTTGCCGGCCTCGTTCGTGCGCCTGGAACTGCCGGCACTGCTGGCGTTCGCCCTGGTGCTGTACCCGATGCTGCGTGGCGATCTGAAGATCAGCCGCGGTGAAGGCGGAATCCTGCTGGTCGCGTTCGCCGGCTGGTTCGTGCTGGAGCTGCTGCTGGTCGGCGCGGCATGAGGTAGTGCCGGCCGCTGGCCGGCAACCTCACTGCCTCTGACGGAACCCTTGCCACTGCCGGCCAGCGGCCGGCACTACCGGTTCTGCGTGGCTTCCTCTTCCCGCGCCGGTTCCGGCGGCGGAAGCTGTTCCTCGGCAGCCGGCTCGTTGCCCGGCAGGCTGGGACGGGTTTCCATCAGCAGCGACAGCGCCGCCTTGGCCATCATGTGGGCGCTGATCGGCGCGGTGATGAACAGGAATACGGTGATCAGCAGCTCGCGCGGCTGCGGGTCCTGGCCCAGGAAGATGTGGTAGCAGACCGAGCACACCAGCACGCAGCCCACGCCCAGCGTGCTGGCCTTGGTCGGCGCGTGCAGGCGCTTGAAGAACGTGGACAGCTTCACCAGCCCCAGTGCGCCGACCAGGATGAAGAAGCAGCCGAACAGCAGCAGGATCGACAGGCCGATCTGGATCGCGGTGATCATTCGACGATGTCCCGGCGCAGCACGAACTTGCTCAGCACCACGGTGCTGCCGAAGCCGAGCATGGCGATGACCAGTGCGGCTTCGAAGTAGATCGCGGAGTTGAGGTACATGCCGAACAGCATCAGCTCGGCAATGGCGGTCACCGACAACGTGTCCAGTGCGAGGATGCGGTCGGGCACGGTCGGCCCGCGCAGCAGGCGCCAGGTGGCCAGCAGCATGGCCAGGCCGACCACGTGCATGCACACCACCAGCGTGGTCTGGATGATCTGGAATCCAGTCATGGGAAGATCTCCATCAACGGCGCCTCGTAGCGGCGCTTGATCGTATCGATCAGGTCCTGTGGGTCCTCCAGGTGCAGCACGTGCACCAGCAGGAACTTGCGGTCGTCGCTGAGCGCGGCCGAGACCGTGCCCGGGGTCAGCGTGATCATGCTGGTCAGCGCCGCGATGCCGTGGATGTTGGCGATGTCCAGCGGCAGCCAGATGAAACCGGGGTGAATCTTCTTCTCCGGGCCCAGCACCTGCAGGGCCACGCGGATGTTGGACATCAGGATGTCCCACAGGGTCACGCATACCAGCTTGGGCAGCGGCCGCAACGTGCCGATGCGCGCGAACTCGCGGTCCAGGCGTGCGGCGAACAGCGGCACCACCACGCCCAGCACCAGCCCCAGCACGATCTGGCCGAGGGTGAAGCTGTCGGACATCAGCAGCCAGAACGCCACCACCATGATGCTGAGCATTGGCGAGGGAATCAGGCGACGGAACAGGGAGCGCTGGGCGGTCATGGCTGGCGGATCTCCGGTGCGGTCGCGCGCAGCTGCTGCACGTACTCGCTCGGTTGCAGCAGCTGTGCGGCGGTGGCGTCGGTGTAGCGCATCAACGGTGCAGCGGCCAGGGTCATGGCGATACCGTAGGCCAGCAGGATGCACGCGGCGTACAGCTCCACCCGGCGCAGAGGAGCCTTGCGCGGCTTCGGTGCCTCCGGATCGACAGGCGGCACGCGCCAGAACAGGCGGATGCCGCCGCGGGTCAGGCCCATGATCACCAGCAGGCTGCTGACCAGCACCGCGGTCCAGACCGGAGCGGTGTACTGCGCCGGCATGCCGGCCAGCAGTGCGGCCTTGGCCAGGAAACCGGACAGCGGCGGCAGGCCGGCCACCGACACCGCGCCGATCAGGAACAGCACGGCGGGTGTCTCCTTGCCCGGCATCGGCGCGACCACTTCCTTGCGGTCGCTGGCACCGCCGCGACGACGGCGGATCAGGTCGGCGATCAGGAACAGCGCGGCGGCGACGAAGCTGCTGTGCGGCAGGTAGTACAGGCCGGCCGAGAGCACCTGCGGTGTGCCGACCGAGAAGGCGATGAACAGCGTGGCTGCCGACACGATCACCAGGTAGGAGATCAGCACGCGCAGGCGGGTCGCGGCGAGGGCGCCCAGGCCGCCCAGCACCAGCGTCGCCACACCGGCCCACAGCAGCCAGTCACGGCCGTAGCCGGCCATCGCGCCGGCATCGTCGCCGAACCACAGCATCTGGATGCGCAGCACCGAGTACAGGCCGACCTTGGTCATGATCGCGAACAGCGCAGCCACCGCCGCCGGTGCGCGTGAATAGGCTTCCGGCAGCCACAGGTACAGCGGCATCAGGGCGGCCTTGGCGCAGAACACCAGCAGCAACAGGCCCATCGTCGCCTTCACCAGGGTCAGCTGCGCCGGCGGTACCTCGGCGATGCGCTGCGACAGCTCGGCCATGTTCAGCGAACCCAGCGTGGCGTACAGCAGGCCCAGAGCGATCAGGAACAGGGTCGAGGCGGTGACGTTGAACACCACGTAGTGCAGGCCGATGCGCATGCGCAGGCCACGGCCACCACTGAGCAGCAGGCCGTAGGAAGCGATCAGCATCACCTCGAAGAACACGAACAGGTTGAAGATGTCGCCGGTCAGGAACGCACCGTTGAGGCCGACCAGCTGGAACTGGAACAGCGCATGGAAGTGCGGTGCGCGGCGGTCCCAGCCCGAGCAGGCGTGCAGCAGGCAGGGAATGGCCAGCAGCAGGGTGGTCAGCAGCATCCACGCCGAAAGCCGGTCGGCCACCAGCGCGATTCCCAGCCGCGACGGCCAGTCGCCCAGCAGGTAGACGTTGATATCACCGCCCGCGGTCGACGCGAACAGCAGGCCCACCGCCAGCGCCAGCGCCGACAGCGCGGTCCAGGCCACCGCGCGCTGCACCCTGGGGCCATAGCGGCGGTGTTCGACGAACAGCGACAGTGCCGCACCCAGCAGCGGAATCAGGATCGGCAGGATGACCAGGTGGTTCATGCGCGGTCCTCGCCCTGCCGTGGCGGCACGCGATCATCCTGCAGGTCGTCATCCGGCTCGTGCGCGTCCACATGGTCGCTGTGGTTGTCGCTGCGGCTGCGCATGGCCAGCACGATGCTCACCGCGGTCATCGCGAAGGCGATCACGATCGCGGTCAGCACCAGTGCCTGCGGCAGCGGGTCGGTGTAGTTGCCCAGGTGGCTGTCCACGCCCTCCTGCAGCACCGGCGCCTTGCCCAGCACCACGCGGCCACCGGCGAAGATCAGCAGGTTGGTCGCATAGGACAGGAAGGTCATGCCGAGGATCACATCGAAGCTGCGCGCACGCAGCAGCAGGTAGATGCCGATGGCGGTCAGCACGCCGATCGCGGTAGCCAGGGCCAGTTCCATCAGTGCATCTCCCCGGTGCGTGCCGAGCGGCGTTGCAGGTCGATCTCACCCTTGCGGGCGGTACGGGTACGCGATGGCTTGATCGTGCCCATCATCGACAGCATCAGCATGGCACCGCCGAACACCACCAGATAGACGCCGATGTCAAAACCAATCGCACTGGCCAGCGGCACGTCGCCGATCAGCGGCAGGTGCAGGTCGAGGTGGCCGCTGGTCAGGAACGGCACGCCGAACAGCATCGACGCGCTGCCGCTGAGCAGGGCGATCAGCAGGCCCATGCCGATGCAGCGGATGTAGTCGAAGCCGAAGCGCGACTCCACCGACGCAGTGCCCTGGATCACGTACTGGATCAGCAGCGGCACCGCCAGCACCAGGCCGGCGATGAAGCCGCCACCCGGCGCGTTGTGGCCGCGCAGGAACAGGAAGATCGACACGGTCAGGGTCAGCGGGAACATGATCTGGGCCAGGTCGGCCGGCACCGGCAGCTTGATCGGCGGGCCGGGCATGATCTGCTCCGGCGCCATCCGCGTGCGCCGCAGCAGGGCATGCACCACCAGCGCGGCGATGCCGAACACGGTGATCTCGCCGAAGGTATCGAAGCCGCGGAAGTCGACCAGGATCACGTTGACCACGTTCTGGCCATAGGCCTCGGGCAGGGCACGGGCGAGCAGCTCGCCGGCCATGGTGTTCGGCGGCAGGGTCATCGCGGAATAGGCCAAGGCGCCAAGTCCGGCACCGGCGATGATCGCGATCACCGCGTCACGGCGCTTGCGCCAGCGCGGCCGCTCCGGCCCGGACTGCGCAGGCAGGTAGTTCATGCCCAGCAGCATCAGCACCAGGGTCACCATCTCCACCAGCAGCTGGGTCAGGGCCAGGTCCGGCGCGGACAGGAACACGAAGGTCAGCGCCACCATCAGGCCGACGCCGCCGACCAGCAGCACCGCCAGCAGGCGCTGCTTGTAGATACGCAGGGTAGCCACCGCGCAGGCCATCATCACCAGCCACAGCGCCCAGCCCAGCAGCGGGATCGGCTGTGGCCTGGTCCAGTTCGGCGAGGCGGGGTTGGCCACGAACGGCGCGGCGGCGGCCACGATCGCCACCAGCACCAGGCCCAGCAGCATGCGCTGAAGGCTGCCGTTGGCGATGCCGTTGGTCAGGCGCATGGCCAGTGCGGAGATCGCGTCCAGCTGCGCATGGAACACATTGCGGCCAGTGCTGACGTTGGTCACGGCGTGCAGGTTGATCAGCTTGCGCAGGCCGAAGTACAGCGCCACGCCGCCGATCACGCCGATCGCGCTCATCGCCAGCGGCAGGTTGAAGCCGTGCCATACCGCCAGGCTGTACTCGGGCATGGCGTCGCCGAGGATCGAGGCCGCAGCGGCGTGCAGCACCGGCGCTACGGTCAGTGCCGGTGCCACGCCCACCGCCACGCAGATCACCACCAGCAGTTCCACCGGCACCTTCATCCAGCGCGGCGGTTCGTGGGGCACGCGGTCCAGGTCGTGCGGGCCGGGGCCGAAGAAGGTGTCGTGCACGAAGCGCAGGCTGTACGCCACCCCGAATACGCCCGCCAGCAACGCTGCGATCGACACCGCCGTGCGCATGATTCCCGGGCCGCCGGCCGTGATCGCTTCGGCGAACAGCATTTCCTTGGACAGGAAGCCATTGAGCAGGGGGATGCCAGCCATCGCCAGCGAGGCGATGATCGCCAGCGCGCTGGTAAACGGCATCAGCCTGCGCAGGCCTCCCAGCTTGCGCATGTCTCGGGTACCGGTCTCGTGGTCGATGATGCCGGCGGCCATGAACAGCGAGGCCTTGAAGGTGGCGTGGTTGAGGATGTGGAACACGCCGGCCACCACCGCCATCGGCGTGGACAGGCCGAACAGCAGGGTGATCAGGCCCAGGTGGGAAATGGTCGAGTACGCCAGCAGGCCCTTCAGGTCATGCTGGAAGATCGCATTCCAGGCGCCGATCAGCAGGGTCAGTGCGCCGATGCCGCTGACCGTGTAGAAGAACAGGTCGCTGCCGGCCAGTGCCGGATGCAGGCGCGCCAGCAGGAACACGCCGGCCTTTACCATGGTGGCCGAGTGCAGGTAGGCCGAGACCGGGGTCGGCGCCGCCATCGCGTGCGGCAGCCAGAAGTGGAACGGGAACTGCGCGCTCTTGGTGAAGATGCCGGCCAGTACCAGGAACAGGGCGTAGGGGTACAGCGCGCTGGCGCGGATCTGCTCGCCAGCAGCCAGCACCACGTCCAGGTCGAAGCTGCCGACGATGCGGCCGATCAGCAGCACGCCACCGAGCAGGGCCAGGCCACCGCCACCGGTAATCACCAGCGCCATGCGTGCGCCTTCGCGGGCGTCCTGGCGGTGCGACCAGAAGCCGATCAGCAGGAACGAACTGATGCTGGTCATTTCCCAGAAGATCATCAGCAACAGCAGGTTGCCCGACAGCACCATGCCCAGCATGGCGCCCATGAACAGCAGCAGGTAGCAGTAGAAGCGGTGCGCGTTGTCCTGCTGGCTCAGGTAGTAGCGCGCATACAGCACCACCAGCGCGCCGATGCCGAGCACCAGCCCGGCGAACATCCAGGCCAGCCCGTCCAGTCGCAGGGTGAAGTCCAGCCCGATCTGCGGCAGCCAGGGCACCAGGGTGCGGACCACCTGGCCATCGAGCACCGACGGGGTCAGCCAGCCGAGGATGGCCAGCCCGCCCAACGGCGCCAGCGCCGCCAGCCAGGCAGCAGTCGAGCGCGAACTACGGGGGAAGGCCGCAACAGCCGCTGCCATCAGGAACGGCAGGGCCAGCAGCAGGGGCAGGCTGGGGAGCATGCAGGGAATCCATGATTCACGAGCAGGTCAGGGAGGATAACAGGCTGCGAAATGTCGCCGAAACCCATCGAACAGCGATCAATTGCATGTAACGTTCGCTGATTCATTTTTTCTGCGATGCAACATCACATTCCTGCATCCCTTCCCTGGCTGCCCTCGGGGGACACCCTACGCCCACGCAGGGAGACCGCAGGCCCTGTCGCACAGGGGCTGCCGTCGACGGGCGGGCAATGGGGAGCGGATCACCGGCGCAGGCTGGCAGGGCTCCCGTGGACTACGGGTGACGGAATCCGCCCGTTCAGGAAACGACGGCCGCTGTCGGCCGCCGCCAGGTCAGTAGCGCCAGTCCAGCTTGCGGTAGAACTTGGCCATCACCCAGGCCGGGCCGATCAGCAGGTAGGTCAGGTCGGTCAGGAAGCTGGGCTTGCGGCCCTCGAATTTGTGGCCGATGAACTGCGCGATCCAGGCCACCACGAACACGCCCACCGCCAGCCAGCGCAGGGCCTGCAGGCCGATCTCGGCCTCCAGCAGCCGGCACAGGCAGCCGAACACGAAGAACTGGATGAGCATGCCGATGCCCAGCGGGCGCGACAGCTTGTTGTAGAAGCACCACGCGCTGAACATCGCCAACGCCGACCAGATGCCGTACTGGAACCAGGTGATCAGCGGCGGCAGGCACCACAGCAGGGCCACCACCGACCACAGGATCGCCGGGACCGCCACCACGTGGATGCGCTGGTTGATCACATTGCGGTGGTCGTCGGAGTAGCTGGCGAAATAGCGGTCGATCGGCCGCGCAAGCTGGGTGGATGTCTGCATGCTGCGTCGCTTCCTCGGGCAACGGTAGTGCCGGCCGCTGGCCGGCACTCCAGAGCATAGCCGAGTTCGCGAGGTTGCCGGCCAGCGGCCGGCACTACCGCGATCAGAGCGCCCCCCGCCTTTCCGGCCGGGGGGACGCGGGGGGATCAGTCGACGCTGATCCCGGCCAGGCGCTGCAGCGCCTCGGCGTACTTGGCGCGGGTGCGCTCGATGATCTCGGCCGGGATGCTCGGGCCCGGGGCGGTCTTGCCCCAGTCCAGCGTCTCCAGGTAATCGCGCACGAACTGCTTGTCGTAGCTCGGCGGGCTGGTGCCCACTTCGTATTCGTCGGCCGGCCAGTAACGGGAGGAATCCGGCGTCAGCATCTCGTCCATGATGTACAGGCGGCCATCGGCGTCGGTACCGAACTCGAACTTGGTATCGGCCAGGATGATGCCGCGCTCGCGGGCGTAATCGGCCGCGAACTTGTAGATGCGCAGGGTGGCGTCGCGCACGCGCTCGGCCAGTTCCGCACCGACCTGCTTCACCATCGCATCGAAATCGATGTTCTCGTCATGGTCGCCGACGGCGGCCTTGGTCGAGGGGGTGAAGATCGGCTCCGGCAACTGCTCGGCCTGGCGCAGGCCATCGGGCAGGTCAATGCCGCTGACCTTGCCGGTGCGCTGGTAGTCCTTCCAGCCGCTGCCGATCAGGTAGCCGCGGGCGATCGCTTCCACCGGCACCGGCTTCAGCTTGCGGGTGACCACCGCACGCTTGGCGTACAGGGCTGGGTCCACGCCTTCGGGCAGCACGCTGGCCACGTCGATGCCGGTCAGGTGGTTGGGCATCAGGTGCGCGGTCTTGGCGAACCAGAAGTTGGAGACCTGGCAGAGCATCTCGCCCTTGCCCGGAATCGGGTCAGGCAGGACCACGTCGAACGCCGACAGGCGATCGGTGGCGACCATCAGCAGGTACTCGCCCGGCGGGGTTCCGGCTGGCAGCCGCTCGCGCGGGATATCGAACACATCACGCACCTTGCCGCGATGGCGCAAGGGCAGGCCGGGGAGATCGGATTGCAACAGCGTGGTTGGCACGGGCACTCCTGGGGCGTTGTCGATACGGCTGCTGCCCAACGGACCCGGCGGGCCCGCTGACCAGCGGGCGGCCTAGTGTAAAGCGGTCCGGGCCCGCTGTGACGTAAAATGAGCGTCCATTTCGTCGGTCGACCCCGGAGCGCCATGCGCTGGTACGGAAAACTGCTCGGATTCATCGCCGGCGCCCTGCTGTTCCGGCCCAATCCGCTGTTCGGTGCGGTGGTCGGCCTGTTGATCGGCCACGCCTTCGATTCGGACTGGTTCCGCCTGAACAAGGAGAACCCGTACCGGGAGCTGGGGCTGACCTCCGAGGCCACCGATGCCGAGGTCGAGCGCGCCTACCGCAAGCTGATCTCGCAGTACCACCCCGACAAGCTGGGCGGTGCCGCCCCCGAGCTGCAGCAGCAGGCCGAGCAGAAGTCGCGGCGGATCAATGCCGCCTACGACCGCATCAAGACCCTGCGCAAGCGCTGATTCCAGAGTCCCGCCTGCGGGCGGGAGAACCTTTTCCCCGTTCCGAAGGCCCCGGCCATGTCCAACTGCCTCATCGCCCCCTCCATCCTGTCTGCCGACTTCGCCCGCCTCGGCGAGGAAGTCGACAACGTCCTCGCCGCTGGCGCGGACTGGGTCCACTTCGACGTGATGGACAACCACTACGTGCCGAACCTGACCATCGGGCCGATGGTCTGCCAGGCGCTGCGCAAGCATGGCGTCACCGCGCCGATCGACGTGCACCTGATGGTCGAGCCGGTGGATCGCATCATCCCGGACTTCGCCGAGGCCGGTGCCACCTACATCAGCTTCCACCCGGAGGCGAGCCGCCACGTGCACCGCACCATCCAGCTGATCCGCTCGCTGGGCTGCAAGCCGGGCATCGTGCTCAATCCGGCCACTCCGGTGGACATCCTCGACTGGGTGCTGGATGACCTGGACCTGGTGCTGCTGATGTCGGTCAACCCGGGCTTCGGCGGCCAGGCCTTCATCCCCTCGGCGCTGGACAAGCTGCGCGTGGTGCGCAAGATGATCGATGCCAGCGGCAAGGACATCCGCCTGGAGATCGACGGCGGCGTGAAGGCCGACAACATCGGCGAGATCGCCGCTGCCGGCGCCGACACCTTTGTCGCCGGTTCGGCCATCTTCAACGCCAGGACCAGCTACCAGGATGTGATCGCGCAGATGCGCGCCAACGTCGCTGCGGCACGGGGCTGAGCCATGAGTACGGTGGCCGTGTTGAACATCCGCCCGGCCACCGTAGCCGATGCGGGATTGATCCTGCATTTCATCCGCGAGCTGGCCATCTACGAGAAGGCCGAGCATTCGGTGCAGACCGATGAGATCGGCATCGCCGAGAGCCTGTTCGGCGCCGATGCCACGGCGCGCGCGTTGATCTGCGAAGCCGACGGCGAGGCCATCGGCTATGCGGTGTATTTCTACAACTATTCCACCTGGCTGGGCCGCAAGGGCATCTACCTGGAAGACCTCTACGTCAGCCAGGAAAAGCGCGGTGCGGGCGCCGGCAAGGCACTGCTGAAGTACATCGCGCGCCAGGCCGTGGCCGAGGGCTGCGGCCGTTTCGAATGGTCGGTGCTGGACTGGAACACCCCGGCCATCGAGTTCTACACCGCTGCCGGTGCCAAACCGCAGGACGAGTGGACCGTGTACCGGTTGCAGGGCCAGGCGCTGCACGATTTCGCCAACGGGTGAGATGACGTGCATCCACGCTTGGCGTGGATCTACTGCTGGGCAAAAAAAAAGCCACGCCAATCACTGGCGTGGCCTCGCTGCATGCGTGGGAGGCTGATCCTGCCTCCATCCATCGTCCCTGCTATGGCCTTCCATTCTCCAGCAACTGAATGACACCTGCGTGACATTCACCGCGGGCAAACAGCGCATTGCTAGCCTGTGCCACCCCCTCCTGGAAGTACCGCATGACCACCCCGCGCTGGCGCCTGATCCTCAATGGCAAATCCGCTGGCAACGAGGAGCTGCGCGATGCCGTCGGCCACTGGCGCGGACAGGGCGTGCAGCTGGACGTGCGGGTGACCTGGGAGGACGGTGACGCCGAACGCTACGTGGCCGAGGCCATCGATCATGGCGTGGACGTGATCGTTGCCGCCGGTGGCGATGGCACGCTCAGCGCGGTGGCCGAAACCCTGGCGCATCGTGAGGAAGCGGCGGATGCGCTGCCCTCGCTGGCGCTGATCCCGATGGGGACCGCCAACGATTTCGCCACGGCTGCGGGTATTCCGACCGAGCCTGAGGGCGCGTTTGCGTTGATCGGACAAACCACGCCGCGTGCCATCGATCTGCTGCGCGTGGACGCCGATGGCACGCCCTGGTGGTGCGCCAACCTCGCCAGTGGCGGCTTCGGCACGCAGGTGACGGTGGAGACCGATGCCGGCCTGAAGAAGATGCTGGGCGGGCTGGCCTATGTGATCACCGGCATCGCCAAGCTGGGCCGCATCGAGCCGATCACCGCGCGGCTGTCCGGCCCGGATTTCGCGTGGGAAGGCGACTTCATCGCCCTGGGCATCGGCAATGGCCGGCAGGCCGGCGGTGGCCAGCAGTTGTGCCCGCAGGCCGTGATCGACGATGGGCTGCTGGATGTCACCGTGCTTCCGGAACTGGAAGGTGAGGTCACCGCCACGCTCGGCCAGATGCTGAAGTCGGGCACCCAGGCGGCGCTCGAACAGCTGGCCACGCGCGCGCGGCTGCCGTGGCTGCAGGTGGAGTCCGAGCGCCCGTTGACCCTCAACCTGGACGGCGAACCAGTCCAGGCCCGCCAGTTCCGCATCGCGTGCGTGCCGGGCAGGGTGCGGATGCACCTGCCGACCGGATGCCCGTTGCTGGCCGGGTAGGGGGTAAAGTCGACTGTTGGTCGACTGCTTTTCGTTCCGACGGCGTAAAACCCCGCGCTACGCGCGCAAGTCGACTTACAGTCGACTCTACCGGTCCGCGTCGTCGGTTCCCGTGGCCGGCTCGGCCGTCCCGTGGTTCAGTTTCCCAGGGTTCCCCTCCCGCCCCGGCTGCGATACAGTCAGGGGGTGTCCAGCCTGACGACCCCGCATACCCTTTCTTCCGCACGCCGTTGGTGGCGATGGTGGCCCGTTGCCGTCGTCCGCTCCCATAACGCTGTGTCCCGGAAGGAAAGTCGTCTTGAACTCGCACGCTCAGTTTCAGCAGCAGGCCGCTGAAGGCCACACCCATATTCCCGTCGTCCGTGAAGTGCTGTCCGACCTGGACACGCCGCTTTCGGTCTATCTGAAGCTCGCCGACGGCCCCAATACCTACCTGTTTGAATCCGTCGAAGGCGGCGAGCGCTTTGGTCGTTACTCGATCATCGGCCTGCCGGCGCGTCGCGTGTACGCCTTCCATGGCCACACGCTGACCGTGCGCGAAGACGGCCAGGTGGTGGACACCCGCGAAGTGGCCGACCCGTTCGCCGAAGTCGAGGCGCTGCGCAGCGCCCACTCGGTGCCGAAGCTGGACGGCCTGCCGGGCTTCACCGGTGGCCTGGTCGGCTGGTTCGGTTTCGAGTGCATCGGCTACATCGAGCCGCGCCTGGCCCCGCCGGCCGGCCGCGATGAGCTGGGCACGCCGGACATCCTGCTGCTGGACTCCAACGAGCTGGCGGTGTTCGACAATCTCAAGGGCCGGCTGTACCTGATCGTGCACGCCGACCCGCGCGTCGACGGTGCCTTCGAGCAGGCCCAGGCGCGCCTGGATGCACTGACTGCCAAGCTGCGTGCACCGGGTGCCGGCTATCCGGCGCCGCTCAACAGCGACGTGCTGGACGAATCGGATTTTGTCTCCGGTTTCACCCGCGAAGGGTTCGTCGATGCGGTCCAGCGCAGCAAGGAATACATCCGCGCCGGCGACATCTTCCAGGTGGTGCTCAGCCAGCGCCTGAGCGTGCCGTTCAAGGCGCGCCCGGTGGATGTGTACCGCGCGCTGCGTGCACTGAACCCGTCGCCGTACATGTACTTCCTGGATGTCGGCGACCTGCAGGTGGTCGGTTCATCGCCGGAAATCCTGGTACGCCTTCAGGATGGCGAAGTCACCGTGCGCCCGATCGCCGGCACCCGCCCGCGTGGCGCCACGCCCGAGCTGGACCTGGCGCTGGAAGCCGAGCTGCTGGCCGATCCGAAGGAACGCGCCGAGCATCTGATGCTGATCGACCTGGGCCGCAACGATGCCGGCCGCGTCTCGAAGGCAGGTACCGTGGAGGTGGGCGAGCAGTTCGTGATCGAACGCTACAGCCACGTGATGCACATCGTCAGCGAAGTGACCGGGCAGCTGCAGCCGGGCC
This sequence comes from Stenotrophomonas sp., assembly GCF_059505245.1. NCBI lineage: Bacteria > Pseudomonadati > Pseudomonadota > Gammaproteobacteria > Lysobacterales > Lysobacteraceae > Stenotrophomonas > Stenotrophomonas sp. Next base: position 90,295 of record NZ_JCACKF010000002.1, on the reverse strand, counting down.
TGAGCTATGCCGACGTGCTGCGTGCCACCTTCCCGGCCGGCACGGTCAGCGGCGCGCCGAAGATCCGCGCGCTGGAAGTGATCCGCGAGCTGGAACCGATCAAGCGCAATGTCTACGCCGGCAGTATCGGCTACATCGGCTGGCACGGCGATGCCGATACCGCGATCGCGATCCGCACCGCGGTGATCAAGGATGGCCGCCTGTACGTGCAGGCCGGTGCCGGCATCGTCTACGACTCGGACCCGGACAAGGAATGGGACGAGACGATGAACAAGGGCCGCGCGCTGTTCCGCGCCGTCGCCCAGGCCGCCAAGGGCCTGTGATCCTCCCCGTGCCGTGGCCTGCGCCGCGGCACCTTCCGCTGTTCCCATTCAAGACAAGGAGTACCGCATGAAGCTGCTGAGCGCATTGCTGTGGTCGTCACTGCTGGCCACGATGGCCCCGTCTGCGTGGGCGCAGGCCAACACGATTCCCTCGCAGCCGCACCTGCTGGTGAAGGGGCAGGGCAGCCGCACGGTGATGCCGGATCGGTTCGGCCTGCAGTTGAACATCGAAGAGACCGACATGGACGCCGACGCCGCGCGCCGCCGCGTGCAGGACAACGTTGCCCGCGTGCTGGCACTGTTCAAGCAGCACAAGGCGGTGGAGGGCAGCGTGCGCGCGGACAACCTGCGGATCGGCCCGGCCACGCGCTATGAGCAGAACCGGCAGGTCTTCATCGGTACCCGCGTATCGCGCCAGCTGCGTGCCAGCTTCGCCAGCGTGAAGGCGATGCAGGATGTGCTGGGGGCGTTGAAGGCCAACGAGAACGTACAGGTGAGCAGCCTGGCGCCGACCTATTCGGGCGAAGTGGCGCTGCGCCGCGAACTCAAGGGCGAGGCAGCGGCCCAGACCCGCGAGTCCGCGCAGGGCCTGGCCAAGGCCTATGGAACAAGAGTGCGTGGCCTGTACAGCATCTCCGATGTGGCGCCGGACTTCGCCTACGGCATCCGGGCCGGGCAATGGCCGCAGCAGGGCGAGGACGGCGGGGACCTCGACAGGATCTCGGTGACCGGCAGCTACGCGCCCGCCTCCGCGCCCGCGCCCGCTGAGCCCGAATCCATTGAAGCCGGCCCCATCACCTACACCGAAAACGTGTACGCCATTTTCCTCATAAGCGACGGAACCTGACCATGTTGTGGATGATCGACAACTACGACAGCTTCACCTACAACCTCGTGCAGTACCTGCAGACGCTGGGCGCCGAGGTGAAGGTGGTGCGCAACGATGCGATGAGCGTGGACGAGATCGCCGCGCAGAAGCCCGAGCGCATCGTCATTTCGCCCGGCCCGTGCACGCCCAACGAAGCGGGCGTGTCGCTGGAGCTGATCCAGCGCCTGGGTCCGACCACGCCGATCCTCGGCGTCTGCCTGGGCCACCAGGGCATCGGCCAGGTCTACGGCGGCACGGTCATCCGTGCCGGCAACATCATGCACGGCAAGACCTCGCCGATCCGCCATGAAGGCAAGGGCGTGTTCGCCGGCCTGCCGGACCGCTACCAGGCCACCCGCTACCACTCGCTGGTGGTGGACAAGAACAGCCTGCCCGATGTGCTGGAAGTGACCGCCTGGACCGAGAACGACGACGGCTCGATCGAAGAAATCATGGGCCTGCGCCACCGCCAGTTCCCGGTGGAAGGCGTGCAGTTCCACCCCGAGTCCATCCTCACCGAACACGGCCACGCCCTGCTGCGCAATTTCCTGCAGCGTCCGGCGGCCTGATCCAAGGAGCATTCCCATGAGCTTCTCCCCCCAGGAAGCCCTGCATCGCACCATCGAACACCGCGAAATCTTTTTCGACGAAATGGTCGACCTGATGCGGCAGATCATGCGCGGCGACGTCTCGCCGATGATGACCGCGGCGATCCTCACCGGGCTGCGCGTGAAGAAGGAGACCGTGGACGAGATCGCCGCGGCGGCCACCGTGATGCGTGAATTCGCCCGGCCAGTGCCGGTGGCCGATACCTCCAACCTGGTTGATATCGTCGGTACCGGTGGCGATGGCTCGCACACCTTCAACATCTCCACCTGCTCGATGTTCGTGGCCGCTGCCGCCGGTGCGCGCGTGGCCAAGCATGGCAACCGCAGCGTGTCGTCCAAGTCCGGCAGTGCCGATGCGCTGGAAGCGCTGGGCGCGGTGATCGAACTGCAGCCGGATCAGGTGGCCGCGGCCATCGAGCAGACCGGCATCGGTTTCATGTTCGCGCCGATCCACCATCCTTCGATGAAGGTCGTTGCGCCGGTACGCCGCGAGATGGGCGTGCGCACCATCTTCAACATCCTCGGCCCGCTGACCAATCCGGCCAGCGCGCCGTCGGTGCTGATGGGCGTGTTCCATCCCGATCTGGTGGGCATCCAGGCCCGCGTGCTGCGCGAGCTGGGCACCGAGCGCGCCATGGTGGTCTGGGGCCGCGACAACATGGACGAGATCTCGCTGGGTGCCGGCACGCTGGTGGGCGAACTGCGCGACGGCAAGGTGCGCGAGTACGAGATCCACCCGGAGGACTTCGGCATCGCCATGTCGGCCAGCCGCAACCTGCGCGTGGACAGCCCGGAGCAGTCCATCCAGATGCTGCGCGCGGTACTGGACAATGAGCCCGGCCCGGCGCTGGACATCGTTGCGTTGAATGCCGGCGCCGCGCTGTACGTTGCCGGCGTGGCCAGCGACATCGGCGACGGCCTGGCCCGCGCCCGTGCCGCCATCGCCAACGGCAGTGCCCGCCAGCGCCTGCAGCAGTATGTTGAGACCACCCGCGCGCTGGTTGCCTGAGCGCGCGGTTCAGCCTGACCCCGTCGATGGCCGATAATGGCCGTCCTCACCGCCCCCGCACCGAACCGAAGACGATGAGCGACATCCTGCAGACGATCCTGGCCCGCAAGGCCGAAGAAGTGGCCCAGCGCCGCGCCCAGCGCCCGCTCGAGGCGCTGCAGGCCGCCGTGGCCGGCGCCCCGCCGGTACGTGGCTTCGTGCGCGCCTTGCAGGCCGCGGTGGCCAACGGCGATCCAGCGGTGATCGCCGAGGTGAAGAAGGCCAGCCCGTCCAAGGGCGTCATCCGCCCGGACTTCCGCCCGGCCGACATCGCCGTCAGCTACGAGTTCGGCGGCGCCAGCTGCCTGTCGGTGCTGACCGACGTGGACTTCTTCCAGGGCGCCGACGCCTACCTGCAGCAGGCGCGCGAGGCGTGCACGCTGCCGGTGCTGCGCAAGGACTTCGTCATCGACGCCTACCAGGTGTACGAGGCACGCGTGCTGGGCGCCGACTGCATCCTGCTGATCGTCGCCGCGCTGGACGACACCCAGCTGGCCACGCTGTCCGAACTGGCGCTGTCGCTGGGCATGGACGTGCTGGTGGAAGTGCACGACATCGACGAGCTGGAGCGTGCGCTGCAGGTGCCGGCGCCGATGATCGGCATCAACAACCGCAACCTGCGCACGTTCGAAGTGTCGCTGCAGACCACGCTGGACATGCAGAACGCGGTGCCGCGTGACCGCCTGCTGGTCACCGAGAGCGGCATCCTTGGCCCGCAGGACGTGGCGCTGATGCGTGACGCCGGCATCCATGCCTTCCTCGTCGGCGAAGCCTTCATGCGCGTGGAAGAGCCGGGCGAGGGCCTGCGTCAGCTATTCTTCGCGGCATGACAACGCACTATCCAACGCCGCGCGAGGATGCGCCGCTGGTGGTCTTCGACTTCGACCACACCCTGTACGACGGCGATTCGGGCACCCACCTGTTCGCCTCGCTGATCAAGCGCAACCCGCTGCGCATGCTGGCGGCGCTGCTGGTCACGCCGATCGCCGGGCCGATGGTGGCGATGCTGCCGACCCGTCGCGCGGGCATCTCGGTCTATGTGTGGATCGGCAGCTTCGGCCTGCACCGTGCGCGTGACTTCAACAAGGTGATCGACGCCTATGTGCTGCGCAACCAGGCGCAGATGCGCGCCAAGCTGCTGCCGCAGGCGCTGGAGGTGTTCGCCGCGCACCGCGCCAAGGGCGACCGCGTGGTGGTTGCCACAGGTGCGCCGCCGGAGCTGGCGCGCGCGATCCTGGCTTTCGTGGCCCACCAGGACGTACCGGTGATCGGCACCGAGGTCGGCCCACGGCTGGGCGGCGTCGGCCCGACCCGCCACTGCCACAATGAAGAGAAGATGCGCATGCTGCGTGAGCGCGGCTACGGCGACATCGATATCGCCTATTCCGACAGCACCGCCGACCTGCCGCTGCTGCTGGCAGCCAAGGCGCCGGTAGTGGTGAACCCGAAGCCGGGCCGGGTGGCGTTCTTCCGCCGCGTGCTGCCGGCGGGCACCCGCATCCTCAACTGGGGTTGCGTGGACCGCGGTGGCGACAAGGCCTGATCCCGCCGCACGGTGATGGATCTGCCGGCCAGCGGCCGGCACTACCCTTCTCCGTCGCGGTTGTGCCGGCGCTTCTCTGTCCCGGTAGTGCCGGCCGCTGGCCGGCAAACGCTCAGCGGTACAGGTGCCCGTACACCGCGTGGCCAATCTGGAACAGGCTGATCCCCAGCACCAGCACGCCGACGGCCACCAGCACCCAGCGCTCCTTCACCCGCTTGACCAGGATGGCGGCTACCGGCGCGGCCATCATGCCGCCGATCAGCAGGCCGGCGACGATCTGCAGGTGCTGCACCCCCATCGACAGCAGGAAGGTCGCCGACACCGTCAGCGTGACCACGAACTCCGCCGCATTGACCGTGCCGATCGTGGTGCGCGCCTGGCCACCCCGGGCGAGCAGGGTGGACGTGGCGATCGGCCCCCAGCCGCCGCCACCGCTGGCGTCGAGCAGGCCCGCGAAGAAGCCCAGCACCGGTACCCGGCGGATCTCGCCCTTGGGCATCCAGCGTCCGGCCGCGCGGGCGAGGATGATGATCGCCAGCACCAGCAGGTACAGGTAGATCAGTGGCCGGATGATCTCGCCCGGGATCTGCGTGAGCACGTACGCGCCCACGGCACCGCCCACCGCGCCAGGCAGGGCCAGGCGCAGGAACAGGCGCTTATCGACATTCCCGGCTGCGAGGTGCGACACACCCGAGGCGCCAGTGGTGAACACTTCAGCGGTGTGGATGCTGGCGCTGACCTGCGCCGGGGGCAGGCCCATGCTCAGCATCACCGACGAAGACACCAGGCCGAACGCCATGCCCAGCGCGCCGTCGACCAGCTGTGCGCCCAGGCCGATGAGGATGAACCACCAGAATTCGCTGCTCAGTTCCATGCCCCGAGCCTAGCGCGCGAAGGAGTGCGGACCAAGGTCCGCACCCACCGGGTGCTCAACGGTCAACGGGTGCCGTACAGCACCACGGTCTTGCCACGGGCATGCAGCAGGCCGTCGGTCTGCAGCTTCTTCAGCACGCGGCCGGCCATTTCCCGCGAGCAGCCGACCAGGCGTGCCAGCTCCTGGCGGGAGACGCGCAGCTGGCTGCCCTGCGGATGGCTCATCGCCTCCGGTTCCTGCGCCAGGTCGTGCAGGGTGCGCACGATCCGGTCGGTAACGTCCAGGAATGCCAGGCGGCTGGCCTTGCGGCTGGTGTCGAGCAGGCGCTTGGAGATCTGCTGGCCCAGCGCGTACAGCAGGCGCGGGGCGTCGGCCGACAGCGGGCCGAGGAACAGCTGATGCAGGCGCTCGTAGCTGATTTCAGCCAGCTCGCAGGCGGTACGGGTCCGCAGGATCACCTCGCGGCGGTCCGATTCGACGAACAGGCCCATCTCGCCGACGAACTCGCCGGCACCGAAGTAGCCCAGCACAAGCTCGCGATCGTCATCTTCCTCGGCCATGATCGAAACCGAGCCGCTGATGACGTAATACAGGGTTCCCGCCGGGTCACCGGGTCGGAAGACGTCGGTACGGGTGGGATATCGCCGCCTGTGGCTGTGCGCCAGGAAACGATCGATTGTGGCGATATCCAGGGCCAGTGGACTGCTAGCTAGGCGCACGGTTGACACGATAGGGGCGCTCCCTCTGCGCATGAACGGATTCACGGGGTCGATAGCGGAGCTTAACCAGCGCAATTGTTAAGGGCAAACAGTGTGCCAGAACTCTTGCGTCTTCACGTTCCCCCCGGGGGCAGTTTGCCCCATAATTCCCCCTTTCCCTTCTTACACAGGAATCGACCGCCGTGGTCAAGCCGTTGCCTCGCCTGAGGCTGCAGGGTTTCAACAACCTCACCAAGGCGCTGAGCTTCAACATCTATGACGTGTGTTACGCGCGCACCGAAGAGGAGCGTCAGCGTTACATTGAATACATCGATGAAGAGTACAACGCCGACAGGCTGACTCAAATCTTGACCGATGTCGCCGAGATCATCGGCGCCAACATCCTGAACGTGGCCCGCCAGGACTACGACCCGCAGGGTGCCTCGGTGACCATCCTGATCTCCGAAGAGCCGGTGATCGACAAGAAGCAGGCCGGCAAGGAACTGATTCCCGACGCCGTGGTCGCGCACATGGACAAGAGCCACATCACTGTCCATACCTACCCGGAAACCCATCCGCAGGAAGGCATCGCGACGTTCCGCGCGGACATCGACGTGGCCACCTGTGGCGTCATTTCGCCGCTGAAGGCCCTGAACTACCTGATCGAGAGCCTGGAATCGGACATCGTGATCATGGACTACCGTGTCCGTGGCTTCACCCGCGATGTGAAGGGCAAGAAGCATTACATCGATCACAAGATCAACTCGATCCAGAACTTCCTGGCCAAGAACATCAAGTCGCGTTACGAGATGTTCGACGTCAACGTCTACCAGGAAAACATCTTCCACACGAAGATGCACCTGAAGGACTTCGACCTGGACCAGTACCTGTTCGAGGAAAAGGCCAAGAACCTGTCGTTCAAGGAACGCATGAAGATCGAAGCGCTGCTCAAGCGCGAGATCGAAGAGCTGTTCCACGGCCGGAACCTGTCCGAGTAAGCCCCATGTGCGATGCCCGCAGGCATCGCCGCCCAGGCGGGACGACCCGCCCCGTGGAACCAGTGCCTCGCACGCGTTACAGTTCCACGGTGATGTACCGACCCACGGCCCGGTGTGAAAACACCGGGCCGTTTCGTTTTTCCCAAAAAGGTAAGGAGCCCCCACCCATGCCCTGGATCTATCTGCTGCTGGCCGGCCTGTTCGAGATCGGTTTCGCCCTCGGAATGAAGTACTCCGAAGGCTTCAGCAAACCCCTGCCCACCGTTGCCACGGTGGTGTCCGCCCTGATCAGCCTGTACCTGATGAGCCAGGCGATGAAGAGCATCCCCGTCGGCACCGCCTACGCGATCTGGACCGGCATCGGCGCCATGGGCGTGGCGGTGCTGGGCATCTACCTGTTCAACGACAGTGCGTCGCCGGCCCGCCTGGCCTGCGTGGGCCTGATCGTAGCCGGCGTGATCGGCCTGAAGCTGGTCTCGCCGAACTGATTGATGGCCCGACCAACGGTCGGGCCCCACCGTCGCCCCCCGCACCTCCTGGTAGGCCCGCACCGTTGGTGCGGGCGACCCTTCAAATGCGGTAGGCGATGGTCTTCATCACCCTGGAAGCCAGCGCCATCGCGCCCGGGATCGGGAACGGCAGGCGGCGTGCGCCGGCCTGTTCGGCGTGCTCCGCATGGCGGGCCTCGTCCTCCTTCATCACCTGGATGACCGCGCGGCTGCGCAGATCGCCGGCCGGCAGGTCGACCAGGTGCTCGTCCAGATGGGCTTCCACCTGGCGCTCGGTTTCAACCACGAAGCCCAGGTTCCAGCCGTCGCCGCGCAGACCCGCCAGGGTGCCGATGGTGTAGCTGCCGGCGTACCACAGCGGATTGAACAGGCTCGGGCGGCTGTCCAGTTCATCCAGCCGGGTCGCGCACCAGGCCAGGTGATCGGTCTCTTCCTGGGCCGCTTCCAGCAGGTGTTCACGGGTGGCCGGGTCGCGGGCCACGGCCGCCTGGCCGAAGTACAGGCCCTGTGCGCAGACCTCGCCGACATGGTTGATCCGCATCAGCCCCGCGGCGTGGCGGCGCTCGGCGCGGTCCATGCCCGGCTCGCCGGTGCCTGCGGCCGGGTAGGGGCGGGCCGCCGGAGGGTTGCCGAACACCGTGTCCAGGGCGCGCTGCGCCTCGGTCAGCAGGTGGTCCAGCGGGGTGGTCTGGCGGAGCACGGTCATGGCGGCACGCGGTGGGGCGGGAGACCCGCCGATTCTCGCCCGCCCCCGCTCCCCTGCCAACCCGGGGCAGGGCCAGCTTGCACCGAGGGCGTGACCTGCGTACAATCCCGCCTCTTGCGCTTCACCTTTCACAACGCGTGGCAGAGTTCCGGCGAGTCCTTCGCCGCAATGAGCCCGACCTAACCTAGAGTTCTTCATGAGCACTTTCACTGCCAAGAACGAGACCGTCCAGCGCGACTGGTACCTCGTCGACGCCGAGGGCAAGACCCTGGGCCGTCTCGCCACCGAGCTGGCCCGCCGTCTGCGCGGCAAGCACAAGCCGGTCTACACCCCCCACGTTGATACCGGCGACTACCTGGTCGTCATCAATGCAGAAAAGATTGCCGTCACCGGCAAGAAGCTGCAGGACAAGATGTATCACCGTTTCACCGGCTACATCGGCAACCTGAAGACCGAATCCCTGGCCCAGGCGCTGGAGCGCCACCCGGAGCGCGTGATCGAGATCGCCGTGAAGGGCATGCTGCCGAAGGGCCCGCTGGGTCGCCAGATGTACCGCAAGCTCAAGGTCTACGCCGGCACTGAGCATCCGCACGCCGCACAGCAGCCGCAGGTTCTGGATATCTAATCATGGCTATCACTCAAAACTACGGCACTGGCCGCCGCAAGTCCTCCACCGCTCGCGTGTTCCTGCGCAAGGGTTCGGGCAACATCACCGTCAATGGTCGTCCGCTGGACGAGTTCTTCGGTCGTGAGACCGCGCGCATGATCGTGCGCCAGCCGCTCGAGCTGACCAAGAACACCGAAAGCTTCGACATCCTGGTCACCGCCGCTGGCGGCGGCACCACCGGCCAGGCCGGTGCGATCCGCCTGGGCATCGCCCGTGCGCTGGTCGAGTACGACGAAACCCTGAAGTCCGAGCTGCGCAAGGCCGGCTTCATGACCCGTGACGCCCGTGAAGTCGAGCGTAAGAAGGTCGGTCTGCACAAGGCCCGCCGCGCCACCCAGTTCTCCAAGCGCTGATTTACCGCGCCTGGTTGGGCTCCTGTGGGTGCCCGCTGGTTGGAAAAGCAAAAGCCCGGCTTCGGCCGGGCTTTTGTCGTTCTGGGGTTGTGGATTTCCTGGTTGCCAGCCAGCGGCCGGCACTACCCGGGGTTTCGCATCTCGGAAGGGGTGGGGTCAGAGCCTTTTCCTTTGGAAAAGGATCCGACCCCGGGCCTCTCTCTGGAGAGGAGCCCCCTTGTTGTTCAAGGGGGTGCGCCGACAGGCGCGGGGATAAGGTGGAATGCGCGACCAAATTAAAAGCAAAAGGCCAGATCTTTCGATCTGGCCTTTTGCTTTTAATTTGGCTGCCCCGGATGGATTCGAACCACCGAATGCCTGAGTCAGAGTCAGGTGCCTTACCGCTTGGCGACGGGGCAAAACGTGCAACTATTTTCTCACTTTTCACACTGAAAAACAACTTGATTTTCAGTGTGGTGGCTATGGGTGGACTCGAACCACCGACCCCAGCATTATGAGTGCTGTGCTCTAACCGGCTGAGCTACATAGCCTTGGTGAGCCCGCTATTCTGCGGATGTGTATCGACCCTGTCAACACTTTTGTGTCGTGCTTGTGGGCCGACAGAGGGCATGGGATAGTCCCGACCAGTAGATTTTCTTAGGAGTCCGCATCGTGATCGATCCGGACGGCTATCGACCGAACGTCGGCATCGTGCTGATGCGGCAGGACGGCCAGGTGTTCTGGGCACGACGCGTGCGCCGGGATGGCTGGCAGTTCCCGCAGGGTGGCATGAACACCGACGAGACGCCTGTCGAGGCCATGTATCGTGAACTGCAGGAAGAGACCGGCCTGCTGCCTGAGCATGTGGAAGTGCTCGGGGCCACGCCCGGCTGGCTGCGCTACAAGCTGCCGGCGCGGGCCATCCGCCGCAACGAGCGGCAGGTCTGCATCGGCCAGAAACAGGTCTGGTTCCTGCTGCGCCTGACCGGCGACGAATCCCACGTGACGCTGGACCACACCGACTCGCCCGAGTTCGACCACTGGCGCTGGGTCGACTTCTGGTACCCGGTAGAGCACGTGGTGATGTTCAAACGCGGCGTCTATGCGCGTGCCCTGCGACACCTCGCGCCACTGGCGCGCGGCGTGGCCGGGCAGGGCGTCACCGCCATGCCCAAGAGCGCCGCGGAGGCCTGGATGCCGGGCCACACCGCCGGGCACGACCGCCCGCGCAAGCGCCCGCGGACCCGAGGGTACTGGCCGAAGAAGGTCACGGGCGACGGCCCGGCCAGCTGACCGGCTGAACGGTATCGAGAATGGTTCAGGTCTCTGATTGACAACCATTCTCGTTTCCATTGGAATAGCCACCAGGCCGCTTGTGGCCTGTCAGCCCGGTTCCCGCCTGTGTACGTCTGCATCTGCAACGGAGTCACCGACCACCAGATCCGCGAAGCCGCCAGCCATGGCGTCAGCACGGTGGCCGAACTGACCATGCGTACCGGTTGTGGTGCCACCTGCGGTTCCTGCCTGGACATGGCCGGCGACCTGCTGGCCAAGGCACGTGCGACCCACGATCTGCCGCTGCCGGTATTGGGCCTGGCGCAGGTCGCCTGATCGCCTTTTCGCGGCGCGTTGACGCCGCGCTTTCGCATCCTTCACTTTCGGCCGCGCAGGCCAATGCGCACGATTCGCGTTCCTTCACGAGCGCACGCGAGGCGTTAAAGTGCCTGCGTTTTCAGCGTGCAGGAGCACCCCCATGAAGGGCGACACCAAGGTCATCGAATTCCTCAACAAGGTCCTCTACAACGAGCTGACCGCGATCAACCAGTACTTCCTGCACGCCAAGATGCTGAAGAACTGGGGCATCAAGGAACTGGCCGAACACGAGTACAAGGAATCGATCGACGAGATGAAGCATGCCGACATGCTCGCCGACCGCATCCTGTTCCTTGAAGGCCTGCCGAATTTCCAGGCGTTGGGCAAGCTGCGCATCGGCGAGAACCCGACCGAGATCCTGCAGTGCGACCTGTCGCTGGAACGCGATGGCGTGGTCACCCTGCGCGAGGCCGTGGCCTATTCCGATTCGGTTGGCGACTACGTCAGCCGCCAGCTGTTCGTGAAGATCCTCGATTCGGAAGAGGAGCACATCGACTGGCTGGAAACCCAGCTGGACCTGATCGAGCGTATCGGCGAGCCGAAGTACCTGCTGAGCAAGCTGGAAGAGTGAGTCAGCCGCCCTGGCCGGCGCGGTGCTGTGCCAGGTAGCCCGTCAGTGCAACACGCGCCCGGGCGAATTCCGCAACCAGCAGCGCCACCGCCACCGCGGGGCGCTGCAGGCTGCCACTACGGGCTTCGTGCTCGATCCGCTGCGCGATCGCCGACAGCGACAATGCGCCGACGTTTGCACTCGATGACTTCAGGCTGTGCGCTGTGGCCTGCAAGCGCAGCTCATCGCCGTTCTGCGCGGCCAGCTGCAACTGCTGCACCATCACCGGCGCATCTTCAAGAAAGACCATGACGATCTGGGTGGCAGCGTCGCCGATCACGGTGTGCAGTTCATCCAGCACGTCGCGGTCGATCACCGGTTTCGGCGCGGCTTGGCTTGTCGTCTCCTGTAGAGCCGCGCCATGCTCGGCTGATGGAGTGGGAGTGCAACTGGCCGTCAGCCGAGCATGGCTCGGCTCTACGGACGGCTCCGCAGAAAGTTGTCCAGGTGATGCAGCTTTGCCGCCACCCCAACGCAGCAGCAGCGCATGCAGCGTGGCGCGCGCGATCGGCTTGGACAGGTAATCGTCCATGCCCGCCTGCAGGCAGCGCTCGCGGTCACCGGCCATGGCGTTGGCGGTCATGGCGATGATCGGCAGGCGCGCGCGCCCGGTCTCCACTTCTTCGGCGCGCCAGCGGCGCGTGGCGGCGTAGCCGTCCAGCACCGGCATCTGGCAATCCATCAACACGATGTCCACGCCGCCTTCGCGGAGGGCGGCCAGCGCCTGCTCGCCATCGGCGGCGTTGCGCACTTCGCACTGGAACACGCGCAGCAGTTGTTCGGCGACCATCCGGTTGACCGTATTGTCCTCCACCAGCAGCACACGCAGATGCAACGGCGGCAGCGTGGCAGCCGGTTGCTCGTTGTCCGCGCTGGCCAGCAGCGCAGCGGGGCGGGCGGGGGCGACCGGTGCAGCCAGCAGTGCATGCAGGGCCGCATCGTCGAAGTGCGGGGGCAGCTGGCGCTGGCGCTGGCGTTGTGGAAGTGCGCCCTCCTGCAGCCACAGCACCTGCAGCGCATCGTCGTCACCACGTTCACTCAGCGCCAGCTGCAGCGTGGCCTCACCGTTGCGGCGTGCGCGGGCATCGACCAGCAGCCATGCCGGTGCCGGTTGTCCGGGCCGCGCGGGAGCGCGCAGGCGCTCGACCACGGCATCCAGCTGTGCCAGCACCTGCACCTGCAGCCCATGGTGGGCGGCGATGCGCTCGATACGTGCCTGCAGCGTTGCATCGGCACTGAACAGCAGCAGCGGTGCCGGTGCGCGCGCCATCGCCGGCAGGTCGCCAGCGACCTTCAGCAGCGGGATCTCGAACCAGAAGGTTGCGCCCTGGCCCGGCGTGGAGTGCACGCCGATGTGCCCGTGCATCAGGTCGATGATGCGCTTGCAGATGGCCAGGCCCAGGCCGGTGCCGCCATAGATGCGGGTGGTGGATGCGTCGGCCTGGCTGAAGGACTGGAACAGGCGTGCCTGCAGCGCGTCGTCGATGCCGATGCCGGTATCGATGATCTCGAAGCGCAGCTGGTGCTGCGCGGCACTTTCACCCAGGCGCAGCACGCGCAGCTGCACCTGGCCGCGGGCGGTGAACTTGATGGCGTTGGCCAGCAGGTTGCTCAGCACCTGGCGCAGGCGCACCGGGTCGCCGCGCACCGGCAGGCGCACCGATGGATCCAGTTGCAGGCCCAGGGCCAGGCCCTTGGCGTCGGCGGCCCGCTGCATCAGCTGTACCACGCCATCGAGCAGGTCGCGCAGGTTGAAGCTGGTGATCTCCAGTTCCAGCGCCTGCGCTTCCAGCCGGGAGTAGTCGAGGATGTCGTCGACGATGCGCAGCAGCTGTTGCGAACTGGCCGAGGCGGTGGCCAGCATCTGCCGCTGGTCTTCGCCCAGCGGCCCGCGTGCGATCAGCTCCAGCATCGGCAGGATGCCGTTGAGCGGGGTGCGGATCTCGTGGCTCATCGTGGCCAGGAACTCGCCCTTGGCCAGCACGGCCGCCTCGGCGGCCTGCTTGGCCTGCAGCAGCTGTTGTTCCAGCTGGCCCTGGCGTTCGGTGGTATGGCGAAGCTGGTCGCGTTCGGCGGCCAGCGCACTGTGCGTGCGCTGCAGCTGGGCCAGCGCATGGTTGCGCGCGCGCAGGCGCAGGCCCAACAGCAGCAGCGCGATGGCGGCCGCAGCAAGGGCAACCAGCAGCACGCCCCACAGCGGCACGTCAGAGCACCGCGTTGTGGAAGTCGAAGTTCAGGTCGCTGCCGGCCGACTGCACCATGTTGCCCTGGATGTAGTCGACTCCGCCTACCCACATCGCCGCTGCAGCCTGCGGATCCTCGATCTGCTGGCCGATGATCTGCAGTCCGGCGGCATGGGCCTGTTCGATCGTCTTGCGCAGTTCCTCGCGCGTGGCCGGATTGGAGTGGCTGCTGGAGAAGCGCGCAGCCATGCGCACGAACGACAGCGGCAGCTGGGTCAGCAGTGCATCGGCCTCGCCGCTGGGTTCGAACTGGCTCAGGCAGAAGCGCACCCCCGCGCTGGCCATGCGCTGGCAGAACTGCTGCAGCGGCACGGTGTGGATCAGTGCGTCGGGCAGGCGCACGTCGATCACCAGCGCACTGCCGGGCAGGTCACGCTGCTGCAGTGATTCCAGCAGCCAGTCGGCGAAGGCATCGCGCTGCAGGGTGCGCAGCGACTGCGAGACGAACAGGCTCAGCGGCTGCGTTGCGTGCCGGTACAGATCCAGCAGGCCCAGTGCGTGGTCCATCACCTGCTGGTCGAGGTCGGCGATGCGCCCGGCGGCTTCCGCGGCGGGGATCACCTGGCCGGCCGCCAGCACCGTGCCATCGGCCTGGCGCAGGCGCAGCAGCAACTGGTATTGCGCGGTGTTGCCGCCTGCCACGGCGACGATCGGCTGGTAGGCCAGTTCCAGCTGGCCCTCCAGCAGCGCCAGGTGTTCCTGTTCGGTGACCGCCTGGCGATGCACATGGCCCGCCACGCCGGCGCTGAGCAGGCGCGCCTGCAGGGTGGTGCGCTCAACCGCTTCCAGCGCACTGCTGGCATCCTCGAAGCCCGGCGACAGCGGCGCATAGCCGACCACGCCGCGCAGATGCACGGATTCGTCGTCGCGGATCACGAAGGCGCGGGCCGACAGCTGCTCGCGCAGGCTCGCGGCGATGCCTTCGAGGGCGTCCTCGTCGGCGTTGCGGGCCAGCAGCAGGAAGCTGTTGTCGTTCAGCCGCGCCAGCAGGTGCGGATGGCCGGCTTCGGCCAGGCGCTGCCCGGCCTGCACCATCAGCCGTTCAAACGCGGCATAGCCATAGCGTTCGCGCAGGCCCAGCGCACTGGCCACTTCGATGAAGAACACGCCGCCCCGGTCGCGGTGGGCGAGTGCGGTGTTGAGCTGCTGCAGCACATGGTGGCGCGTCGGCAGGCCGGTTTCCGGATTGCTGGTGGCCGGTGCGCCGGTGGCGCCCGGCAGGGTCGCGGCCTGGGCACGCGCGCGGCGGATGCGGTTGGCCACCGCTGCGATCAAGTGGCGCGGCCGGATCGGCTTGCTCAGGTAGTCGTCGGCGCCGCTGTCGAGCACTTCGAACTGGCGCTCTGGATCCGGATCGCCGCTGAGGAACACGATCGGCAGCAGCTGCAGGCCGGGCTGCTGGCGGATCAGCGCGGTCAGGCGCATGCCGTCCAGCCCGGGCAGGTGCAGATCCATCAGGATCAGGTCGGGGCGGTGCTCCTTGATCGCCTGCAGCGCGGCATCGGCATCGCTGTGCACGATCGCCTGCATGCCGGCGCCGTGCAGCACGCTCTGCGCGAACAGCGCCTGGGCGCGATCGTCTTCAACGATCAGCACGCGGTAGGGCGAGTCCGAGGGCGGCGGGGCCAGATCGTTGTTGCCGGCTTCGGCCAGTGCGATCGGGCCGGGCAGCGGCGGCGGTGCGCTGTTGACCGGCGCCGGGGCATCGGTCGCGATGGGCGGCGGGGTCGCAACCGTCGGTGCGGCCACAGCGGGGCCTGCCGCCTCGGGCGCCCAGCGCTGCCAATGATCGGCCGGAGGGGTTTCAGCGCGTCCCGGGCGGGCGCCCGCGGGGGATTCGTTTGCGGCCATCGGTGCTCCTGGTGTTCGCGTCCATTATGCGACAAGCCCGGTGCTCAACCGGTACTGCTGTGCCCCGGCGGTGCTGCCGATGCACCGCGCGCCAGCCAGCGCACGCCCTTCCACAGCGCGCGCCAGACCAGCCACACCAGCAGCGCGCCGGCCAGGCTGCAGGCCAGCACCACGATCAGCGCGATCCACGGGTGTGCCAGGGCCAGCGCCAGGCCACCGACTACCACGGTGTCCTCGGCGGCGGAGGCGACCCAGTTGCTGGCCGGTTCCGGCGAGGTATTGAGCAGCGCGCGGGTACCGGCCTTCAGGCCGTGGCTGGCGAGGGCGACGCCGGCACCGGCGGCGAGTGCGCCGGCGCCGAGCTGACCGTCCGGCGACAGGGTAGCCGCTGCGAGGAACGCGCCGGCCGGCACGCGTGCGAGCGTCTGCACCAGGTCCCAGACCGAGTCCACGCCGGGAATCTTGTCGGCGAAGAACTCGGCGATGGCCAGCGCCGCCGACGTGCCCAGCACCCACCAGGATTCGGTGGCCTGCAGGGCGGGCGGCAGGTCGACCCAGCCGAGCAGGCCGGCAAGGCCGACGCCGAACACGGTGAGGTAGACGCGGATGCCGGCCAGCCAGGCCAGCAGGATGCCGATCACGAACAGGTGGGCTTCGGTCATGGCGATGCTCCGGCGACGGAACTGTGCAGGGGACCACACTATCGACGATGGCATGCCTGAACGCCACAGACCGTGGCCGGCCACGGCGCAGGAAACCCACCCGTCCTGTCATACACTAGCCCGTCGTTTGCCACAGGGGCCGTACCGGTGTCGCCCTCGCGATACCCCGGAAACCACCCATGACCAACCGTCCTCCCATGCGCGTGCAGGTACGCCTGCCCGGCGCGCCGCAACCGCCGGCCGACCGTCGCCGCCTACTGGTGATCGGCGGCATCTGGCTGCTCAGCCTGGTGCTGGCGGTGCTGGGTGGCTGCTGGATGGCCACGCCACGCGATGCCCAGGGCCAGCGCCTGCAGGCTGCCGAGAAGCGCGCCGAGACGCTGCAGGCGCAGCTGACCGAGCTGCGCCAGAAGCAGGCCACGCTGGAAGCCTCCGACCGCATCAGCCGCGCCGCCAATAACGAGGTGCAGTCCTCGCTGGCCGAGCGCGATGAGGAAATCGCCGGCCTGCGCGCCGACGTTGCCTTCTATGAGCGCCTGGTGGGTTCGACCAGCCAGCGCAAGGGCCTGAACACCCACTCGATCGAGTTCAGCCCGGAAGCGGCCGGCACCTGGCAGTACACCGCCGTGCTGACCCAGAACCTCAACCGCGGCGCCATCAGCCAGGGGCAGATGCGCTTCACCGTGGAAGGCGTGAAGAACGGCAAGCTGGCCACGATCAGCTGGGATGATCTGCACCAGCGCAGCAAGGTGCCGGGACAGGATTACTCGTTCCGGTACTTCCAGCAGCTCACCGGCAGCGTGATGCTGCCGGCTGACTTCACCCCGCAACGCGTGCGGGTGACATTGGGGAGTGGTACGGGGGGTACCACCCAGGTATTCGACTGGAAACAGGCCGGCGCGCCGGCCAGCAAAGGGGAGTAGGCAGATGTTCGGAAGCAGCAAATCCAACCGTGAAGGCCAGCTGGTGGTGGATGCCCTGATCGGCAACCAGGTGGTGATCCGCGGTGATGTGGAATTCAGTGGTGGCCTGTATGTGGAAGGTCGCATCCACGGCAAGGTGATCGCCACAGAAGGCGCCAGCGGCGCGACCCTGACGGTCGCCGAGCATGGCGTGATCGAGGGTGAGATCCGGGCCCAGGTGGTGGTCATCAGCGGCCGTCTGGACGGCGATGTACACGCCACCGAGAAGGTCGAGCTGACCCCCAGCGCACGGGTCAATGGCAACGTCCATTACCAGGTGGTGGAGATGAATGCGGGCGCCCAGCTGAACGGCCGCCTGATCCATGCCAGCGCCCCGATGGCGGCCCTGCCGGCGCCGGAAGGCGATGAGGCCAATGGCGGCAAGGGCGACACCGCCGCACGCCGCAAGCTGGCCGAGGCGATGGCTTGAAAGCCATCCCCGGCACCCCCATGCTGGCACCATGAGCACGCTAGTCTCCCTGCCCGGCGCCACCCCGCTTGCCGCGCCCGATTACCAATCGCTGGAGCGCCCGCTGAACTTCACCGAGTCGGCGGCCGCCAAGGTCAAATCCCTGATCCAGGAAGAGGGCAACCCCGACCTGGCCCTGCGTGTGTACATCGAGGGCGGCGGCTGTTCGGGCTTCCAGTACGGGTTCGAGTTCGACGAGAACCGTGCCGAGGATGACCTGGCGGTACAGACCAGCGGGGTGACCCTGCTGGTCGACCCGCTGAGCCTGCAGTACCTGATGGGCGCCGAGGTGGACTACACCGAGAGCCTGACCGGTGCCCAGTTCGTGATCCGCAACCCGAACGCAAAGACCACCTGCGGCTGCGGCAGCAGCTTCAGCATGTAAAAGGCCTGTGGCCGGAATGTGCCAACCAGGGTTGGCACCTGCCAGAGCGGGTAGATCCACGCCATGCGTGGATGATCCTTCCTGCATCCACAACGGCAGATTGCGCACAGCGCCGACCTTGCCACCCGCATCGATTGGCGGCACGCTTGCAGGATGCCCAATACTCCTTCGCCGCTTTCCGGTTTCGCCTTCGTGGGTGAACCGCTGGAGCGCGCCGATGCCCTGCGCGAAGATGCCGATGCACTGGCGCGCCTGTGGCCGGGCGCGCGCATTCTCGTGCTCGATCAGGACGGCAGCGCCTTCACCGGCGATGACGATCAGCCACTGGCGCTGACCGGCGCCGACATCGGCGGCGGCCCGGGTGCCGCGATCTTCCTCGGCCTGCGCGGAGAGCAGGCGTGGTTCTCGGTTGAAGCCACCAACGTCACCATCAGCGCACCACGCCGGCTTGATCTGCGCCAGGCCGCGCTGCTGTGGTCGATGGCCGATGCGACCGCCTTCAGCTATGCCCGCGGCATGTCGTACTGGCACTCGCGCACCCGCTTCTGCGGCGTGTGCGGCGGCGCCGTGGCGTTTGCCCGTGGTGGCTTCGTCGGCCGCTGCGGGCAGTGTTCCACCGAGCACTACCCGCGTGTCGACCCGGCGGTGATCGTCGCCGTGGAAAACCAGGGCCGGCTGCTGCTGGGCCGGCAGTCGAACTGGGCCCCGCGTCGCTACTCGGTGCTGGCCGGCTTCGTCGAACCCGGCGAGACCTTCGAGCAGACCGTGGTGCGCGAAGTCCATGAAGAGAGCAAGGTGCGGGTGACGGCCTGCCAGTACCTCGGTTCGCAGCCCTGGCCATTCCCGGGTGCGCTGATGGTTGGCTTCCGCGCACAGGCGCAGGATGACCTGCCGACCGTGGACGGTGAGCTGGAAGACGCGCGCTGGTTCAGTGCCGACGAGGTCGGCGCGGCACTGGCGCGCGACGTGGAGGACGATGGCCAGGGTATCCGCCTGTCGCCGCCGATCTCGATTTCGCGCGGCCTGATCGAGCATTGGTACCGGCAGCAGAAGGGCTGAGCCGGGCCGGCTGGGGCGATTGCATTGCCGCCACCTGAACACGGCCCGGGTTACAGTGCGGGTCATCGCGGAGGGCGCCGCTGCGACAGGTAAGGTAGCGGCGCCGAGCGTTTTGTTTCGTAGGGAGACCTGCCATGTTCACCACTCTGGCCGCCGTGCTGGTGGCACTGGCCCTGGGCCATGTTGCTCCGGCCGCTGCTGCCTCGCTGCGCCGTTTCGACGGTTTCCGGCGTTGGCTGGGCTGGCTGGATGCGCGTGGTGGCAAGGCCTGGCAGGGACCGGCCGGCGTTGCCTTGGCACTGCTGCCGCCGCTGTTGCTGATGGTGCTGCTGGCGTGGCTGTTGCGCGGGGTGCTGTTCGGCCTGCCGTCGCTGCTGCTGGGCGTGGCGGTGCTGGCCTGGTGCTGGGGCCCGCGTGACCTGGACCGCGATATCGAGGCCATTATCGATGCCGATGATGCGGCGACGCGGCAGGCTGCAGTGCGCAACCTGCAGTCGGCCGGCGGCAGCCTGCGCGAGGACATTCCGTCACTGGTCGAGGCGACGGTGCTCAACGCACTGCGGCGCTGGTTCGCGGTGCTGTTCTGGTTCCTGTTGCTGGGCCCGGCTGGCGCGCTCGGTTACCGGCTGCTGGCGCTGATGGCGGAGAGCCCGATGCGCGCACGCGTGCCGGTGGAGCCGCTGGCGCTGGCGCAGCGCCTGCTGGGCTGGATCGAGTGGCCGGTGGCGCAGCTGATGGCCTTCTCGATGGCGCTGGTGGGCAATTTCGATACGGCGTGGAAGGCCTGGCGCCAGGCCCATGGCGAACGCCTGGCCGGCAACATCGGGTTCCTTGGCGCGGTGGCGCGGGCCAGCGTCAACGCCGAGCTGCGTGAGGATGCGCACGATTACACCGAGGCAGGGTTGCTGCCGGTGTGGCAGCGGTTGCCGGACCTGCGTGATGCGATGAGCCTGGTGTGGCGGATGCTGCTGCTGTGGCTGGCGGTCCTCGCCCTGCTGGTGATTGCAGGCTGGGTGACGTAGTTGCTTTGCAGGGCTTGCAGCCCTGCACCTGCAGAGGCCAAAGCCAAAGCCAAAGCGGCTCTGGATTGCTGAGGGTTGGGCGGGGCGGGGTGGGGGGGGGGGCCCGCCCCGTAAACCCGCCCCGGGGGGGCGCATGCGCCCAACCAGGCGCCAACCGTCCAGGAGCCCCACCCCCCCCCCCCCCCCCCACATT